>JAYUJM010000131.1:0-16998 GCA_043765175.1 Pseudobdellovibrionaceae bacterium
TAAAGGGCCAAGCAAAAGTTATCATTTCAGACTGGGTAAATCTTAACACAGTCGACATAGTTTTGACTCAAGATTCATATAATACTCGAGAAAAAAAAATTATCTCAGAAGTAAAGCAGGAATTAGGCCTAATTTCAGTTAAAACCTTTTTTAATAAGACTTTGTTAGATATAGAACAATTACCATTCAGTATTTCTAAATTTCCCTTAGTATTTACCCAATTTCGAAAAGCTGTCGAAGACATAATTACTATCAATAAACCTTTAATATCAAGATTCGATGAATTGACTTCGTTTTCTGTAAAAATACCAGATAATTCAATATTAGTTGAAAAGACATTAATCGTGAATAAAACAACATTGCCTTTTGAATTAATTTCATCCGAGTCAGGAAGTCATAGCAGATTAAAAGAATATTTTTTTGAAACTAAATCACTCGAAAATTATAAGCAAACTCGAAACGGAATGATTGAAAAAAATGATTCCTCAAAACTTTCGCTAGGATTGGCTTGCGGATCTATTTCTGCAAAATCAGTTTATAGCAAAATTATTGAATTTGAAAGCCAGTATGGTGAAAATGAATCTACTAAGTGGTACAAATTTGAATTGTTATGGCGAGATTATTTTAAATTCTTATCGCTTAGAATTGGTGACAGTCTTTTTAGTCCAAACGGTTTAAGTCAAAAATCCAAGGAATGGGAAGAAGACGTCAGTTTATTTAAAAGATGGTGCAACGGCGAAACTGGAAGTGATTTTGTCGATGCAAATATGATTGAGCTTAAGTTGACAGGGTGGATGTCCAATAGAGGTCGTCAAAATGTGGCTAGTTATTTATCAAAAAATTTAAATATAAATTGGACCCTTGGTGCTCAGTATTTTGAACAGAATTTAATTGATGATGACATTGAAAGTAACTGGGGAAATTGGCTTTATGTTGCAGGAGTTGGAACGGATCCAAGGGATCGTATTTTTAATATTGAAAGACAAGCTAAAATGTATGACCCGGATAAAAAATACCAGCAAAAATGGCTAGCTAAAAAATTAAGAATTTAGTTCTTTATTTTTATTTTAGAAACTAACTGATGCAAAGTCGTTTGCTCTAAGTGATCTAGAATGGCTTTTTCCATGCTGCAGTTAAGATTTTCCATAATTTTTTTCATAGTAGTGCTAACAGGACATAATATATTTATATTTTTACGCTGGCAGGCTGAATCTTTAGTCACTGGAAAAAAAGTCTATGTAGTACTTTCAAGTGGTAGCGTTTTTTAAGAAGGAGCATTTGCAGCTTATTATCAGTTTATTCCTTTAATAAAGACGGTCTTGGGGTTTGTTGGTATGACTGATGTTGAAATCATTCGCTTAGAAGGAACAAATGATTTAGAAACTGCAGATAAAGCGATGGAAGCTATTAAATCAAAAATTGATGCCATGGTCATTTAATTTTTTGTATTTATTTTCTAAATTTTTTAATCGTTAAATTTGAATTTATAAAGAACTATCCATCTATTAAGTAAAACCCCTAGGATTAATCCTGGAGAAATCCAGATTGATCTTCTAGAATTTGAAATGTCATAGGTAATATTATATTTCATATATTTTTTTAAATGATATCGACAAAAATTATTAAGCAGCATTTTTAAATTGTAATTTTGCTTTGACTCCAAGGGATCCCAAAATTCTAAGCATTAAATCTGTGGATACATCACTCGTATTTCGATTAAGTATTGCGGTTACTCGAGTTCTTGATGTGCTAGCGAGCTTTGCAACTTGTGCATGAGTAAAACCCTTTAGTTTAACTACAGAAATTATTTTATCATTTAAATGACTTCTGATTTCTATTTCAATGCCATCAGCAGTGGGTAGACCTAAAGCTTCAGCAAGCTCAGCAGCTGTATTTGTTGTGACAGATTTAATTTTTTTCATTAAGCATCTCCTTTAATCTTTTTTTAGCAGTTTCAATTTCTTGAGTGGGTGTTTTTTCAGTTTTTTTAATAAATGCATGAAAAATTAAAATCGCCTCAGCAAACTTGACATAATAAAATACCCGGTAAATCCCATTTTTGTGTTTAAGTCGTAATTCTTCAACTCCAGCAGCTATTGAAGACATTGATTTTGATAAGGGCATCGTTAATTTTGAACCCTTTTGTAAATCAAATATAGCTTTACCAAGTTCACGTTTAACATTATCTAGAAATGCTTGTATTTCGACTCTGGCTTTTATGTGAAATTGAGCAGATTTAGTCTAGCAATAGTATCAGATGTGGGACATAATGGCAATTGATTAATTTTTAATTTTGCTTTTATTAGTGTTAAATCTAAGGTATTAGATTTAAATCATCTTTTTGAAACTATTACCTGTCCCAAGTGATGTGCTGTGATATCCAGTTATTCCAATAAAACAAAGTCTTGATCATGTTGAATGATTCTCATCAGTTAGTTGTTTTGTGTTTTTTATGACTTATTATTTTTTGATTTCGAAGGCCTATTTTATTTGAAAATAAAATGGCGGAGAGTGAGAGATTCGAACTCTCGATAGGTTTGACCCTATACACGCTTTCCAAGCGTGCGCCTTCAGCCACTCGGCCAACTCTCCGGACTTTTCCCTGAAACGTAATTCATTACTTTGAAACAAAATTGCAAATAAATCAAATAATTACAAATTATGATCAAAAATATAGGACTTTTTTAGTATTTTACGCTTTGATAATCTTTTTCAAAGAAGTTAAATAAAAAATTGTATTTTTTGCCAATTTTGTTTTTTTTTCTTGTTCAACTTTTTCTAAAAGTGATTGTGAAAGTATGAATTGGCAAAATATAGGCTTCGAGATTGCACTTTAAGAGTTTTATAAACATCTCCTAAGCTATCATGGCCTTGAGCTTTAATCATTGAATTAGTAATTTTGTAGTTTTAATTTCATTTATACCAAAATCAGCCGGAACAAAGTCAAAAAATGTATCTATTTCCTTTATTTCCAATTTAACAAAATAGACCTTATCTGCTTCGACTTTTTTATTGAGCTTTTTTCGAGGAAAAATATTTATGGCTTCTTTCCAAGTAACCTCGATGTCGCCTGGCTCTATTTGCTGTTTATAATAGCCACCAATATTTAATGGTCCAACAACCTTATTATTAATTAAAATTTTTGGGATATCAGGGTTTAAAGAGCCAACGACTGTGTCTAGTCGATAAATATAAAGTAAGGCTTTTCCATTTTTAACTGGAGCATATGAAAAGGGAGTCGTTAATTGTGCAGAAGCGCATCCCAACAAAGAACTTATAATCATCGAGAGAATTAAATGTTTCATTTTTTGCCTTTATTTTTGTAAAAAGTCATTTTTCTAGAATTTATTTAGTCTTAATTAAATAACTAAAACATTAAAAAATCATGATTTAAAAAAAATGCTACGCAACCAGTTAAGTAATTTAGATTCGATGTTTTTTTAATCTAATCTGACTTGTTTGTAGATTATTTACAAATAACTGAGCCTAAGTACACTTCATATTTTAGAAAATTATATAAAGAGCCATCTTCATTTAAAGTTATTACATCTTTACTTCTTGTATTTCATAAATCTTAAAATTAGTTTTTCTTCTCATTTTATAGCCAACGAGTTCGTATTCTGAATTGTGGATCAACCCAAAGAGT
The DNA here is from genome assembly GCA_043765175.1 of Pseudobdellovibrionaceae bacterium. Classification (GTDB taxonomy): domain Bacteria; phylum Bdellovibrionota; class Bdellovibrionia; order Bdellovibrionales; family Bdellovibrionaceae; genus Pseudobdellovibrio. Next base: position 3,647 of record JAYUJM010000131.1, read on the forward strand.
GTGAACCTCTGCAGTATTCAATATTCATTTGAATGAAGTTGACATAAATTTTACTAAAAAACTATTTTTTACCCATAATATAATCTGAGACTTGTTCGCTACCGTCTGAAATATGCTCGTCGATAAAACTACCTAATAATGCTAAACCTGCACGTCCACCAGATGTCACTTTGATTTCAAATTTTGAAAGTACTTTATTCTGAGAGCAATCTTCGATTGTAAAATCAGTTTCTAAATTTGAAGCTCCTGCGCTTATGCTGACCCACAAACGTTTTGCTGCTAATCTGCGATCAATCATTTTTACTTTATCTGTAATGACAATTCCTGTTTTTTATCTCCAACTTTTTCATCGTATCCTTCAAACGCAACTTGCTTGGTAGAAATTGGCTCGATGAAAATTTTCAGTTTAATGTCCTCATACTTAGCCATGCTTAATCCCAACTGTTCCTCCTGCAGATCAATAGACCTTTAGGAGTTGCTGTTACACATTACTCCGCATGTGGCTCCCGATTATGAAATTAGGTAGCTGCCGTTTGGTGAAATTTTCCAGTCTCATTTTGATACGAGATTTCTGGCACTTTAATTGTACGCGTTAGTATGGTGATAAAACTTAACTTTAAACCTTTTGCTTTTGAGCATTTTAGTGATTTTAAGCATTTTTTCATGCTAATGGTCTTTATTTTTAGTACAAGTGTCTACGCAAATAACAGCTGCATTGAGATTTGGTCTTCTCAAAATAAGCAGCCATCAAGTGAAAAAACATCTCGGAATTTTTCTTCTAAAGTGATTATAGAGTTCCTAAAAACACTTCCTGCTAGTATTCAAAGATTTATAAACATATATGGTGTCAATGAATCGATTCTAGAGCTGAGACAACTGAGCATCCATGGATTCAAAAGCGTTTTTAACGTATTTCGTTTTGATGGTAAAATAGTAAATCCACCAACCTCAGGAGCTACGGAAGCTCTCTTGTTATTTAGCGACAAATATCTAATAAGACCTAATGTATATCGAGATAAATCAAGCTACAGAGAAATTTTAGATTTTTCTGATCTAAAGAATTTATCCGAAAAACTTCCTTTAATAGTTTATAATGAAAAAAGTAATTCATTTAATGTTGAATATGGCAAAATTGGACAAGCAATTTTTACTCAACTTAAAATAGAAAAAGAAGCAGTTTCTCTTTATCGGGGAGCAAGTCCTCAAGAAAAACAATACTTGTTGAGTCTAAAAAATCAAAGCTTTGAAGATCGAGTAAAATCCTTGGAAAATTATTTTATAAATAAAAGTTCAAAGTACGAATATGATGGGATGTTCTTTACTGATGACATAGAAACAGCAAAGATTTTTAATTTCAATTCGCATATGAAAGTAAATATTCCCATTTCTTTAATGAAAGAACTTTTATTAAAGAATTATATTTATTCAGGAGCAGAAATCTATTCTGGCAGGGCCTATTTTGAATTTTGCTTCTATGAGCCCAAAACTTTAGCTACAATTATTGATTACTTGGAATAATTCAAAATTTGTGAAAAAAAATGCGAATAGAGTCGCAGAGTACTTATTAACTAATTTTAATTCTTTAAATTCTTATAAACACCATGTGCCAGTAACGTGTCGAAAGCGTGTCAACCCTAAGTGATGTGCTGTGATACTCAGTTATTCCAATAAAACAAAGTCTCGATCATGTTGAATAATTCTCATCAGTTAGTTGTTTTGTGTTTTCAATGACTTATTATTTTTTGACCTCGAAAGCCCATTTTATTAAAAACTAAATTGGCGGAGTGGGTGGGATTTGAACCCACGGTACCACTTTTGGTAGTACGAGTCTTTAGCAAAGACTTGGTTTCAGCCACTCACCCACCACTCCGCTCGAATGTTGGTCTATATCAGCTGAATTATGCTATTTTTCAATAGCGATACACTACGTTGCCATATCGTTTTTATATAATCAAGGCCTGCTGTAATACATTTCTTGATTTTGGGCTTTCCATTATGTATTAATAACTTTCATTTAGTTTAAAATTCAGTGATGCGGTCGTAGCTCAGCTGGATAGAGTACCTGACTACGAATCAGGTGGTCGGAGGTTCAAATCCTCCCGTCCGCACCAATTTTTTGCTAAATATCGGTTATAAATTCCACAAAATCTACTCAATACATTCGAGAAATTATTATGAAATTAAAAAGATCTTTCTTATTTTTATCTAAAATAAAATCGCCAATAGGTGTGCTTACTTTATTAGCTGATGATCAATGTTTAGTTTCTATTTTATGGCCAGGTGAGGTTTTTTTAGGCGATAAAAATATTAAATTTGTGAATGCTAAAAATAATCCAGTTCTGATGGAAACAGAAATTCAATTAACAGAATATTTTAAAGGGAAACGAAAAGTTTTTGATTTGCCAATTGAATTTAATGGAACAGATTTTCAAAATAAAGTTTGGAAAAATTTAGTTAAAATTCCTTACGGCACAGTGAATAGCTACCTTGATATAGCTAAAAAAATTAAACAACCCAAAGCTTGTCGTGCGGTTGGTGCTGCTAATGGACGTAATCCTTTGCCAATAGTGGTTCCCTGTCATCGAGTCATTGGATCCAGTGGTAAACTGACTGGTTTTGCCGGCGGTTTAAAAAGTAAATCCATTCTTCTGGATCTTGAAGGAATTAGTTACAAGCTATAATCAGCGGAATGTGTAATTTTTTGATAGATTCCGCTGGTTATAAGATATAATCAGCGGAATGTGCTTGTTTTTGATAGATTCCGCTGGTTATAATCAAGCAAGAGGTTCTATGCAAAAAAAATCTTTAGCAGCACGTGCTTATGAATTAAATATTTTTAGTAGTTTAGAAAAAAAAAACTCATCTAGCTTTCTAGCTGTTTATGGAAGACGTCGTGTAGGTAAAACCTATCTTATTCATGAATATTTTAGTTCAAAAGAAAGCTATTTCGAATTCACAGGAACAAATAACACTTTGCCTAAAGTTCAAATTAAAAATTATATGAAACAATTAAATAAGTACTTTAATTGTTCTATTGATTCAGATTCGAAAAAGTGGCCTAAGACATGGCCTGATGCTTTAGATATTCTCAGAGAAATGATTGAGAAAAAATCAAAAAAAAATCGAAAAACGTATTTATTTTTTGACGAATTACCTTGGATAGCTTCCAAAAAATCAGGTTTTGCAGAAGCTTTAGATTATTTTTGGAACTCATATCTTTCTAAACGAAAGGACATTGTTTTAATAGTCTGTGGTTCATCAGCAAACTGGATGATAACAAAAATAGTTAATAGTAAAGGAAGTTTCCATAATCGATTAACTCAATCGCCTATCGTTATTAAGCCTTTTACTTTAAAAGAAACAGAAGAGTATTTTAATTTTAGAGGAATTAATTTAAATAAAGAACAAATTTGTGAAATATATATGGTGACGGGCGGTGTTGCATATTATTTAAATCAGTATGAAAAAGGTGATTCTTCAGCTCAGTTTATTAATAAAAGTTTTTTCGGAATTCATGGCAGTTTAAGAACAGAGTTCGATAATTTATTTCAATCGCTATTTGATAAGTATGAAACTCATGTCGCAATAGTAAGGCTATTAGCTCATCATCCTTTTGGATTGAATCAGATAGAAATACAGAAAAAAATGAAAATCAAATCAGGTGGCACATTTACAAAAACTTTAAATGAATTAGAACAATCAGGATTTATAAAATTGAGCCAACAATTAAATAGCAAAAAGAAAAGTGGTTTTTACCGACTTATTGATGAATATACATTGTTTTATTTAAATTGGGTGCATCCCTTAGGAATAAGCTTCAAAGATATATTATATTGGCAAAAACAAGTTGGCAAACCTAAGTATAATACTTGGCTAGGGACTGCTTTTGAATCCATTTGCATAAAGCATTCAGAAGAAATAAAAAAATCCCTTGGAATATCAGGTTTAACAACAAATATATTCACATTTAGAAATAACAAAGCACAAATCGATTTAATAATTGATCGATCAGATAAAACAATCAATTTATGCGAAATTAAATACACTGTAAATTCATATAAAATGACAGAAACTGAAGCTAGCAAACTAAAAAATAGAAAATTAGAATTATTAAATAATTTAAAAAAGAAAAAGCAAATCATAGTTACTTTAATTGCTTTAGCTCCTGCAAATAGAAACAATCATTATTTAAGTACTATCGATAATGAGCTCAATCTAGAAAATTTATTTTAACTGCCATAAGCTTTTTCTGCTTTAAATAATTTTATTTTATCGTCTTCAGAGCTGAAACTTATTTGAATGGGGTTACAGCAGACTTCGCAGTCTTCGACATAAGTCTGATGTCCACTATTTGAAAGATCAATCAGCATGGATATTTTTTCTAAGCAAAATGGGCATTTAAAAAACTTTTCAATTTCTTCCATAATAAAATCTCACAATCCTATGTTTTATTTTTTAAGCGAAGCCTAATCGGACCCTTAAAATGAAGTGGATCTACTGGTTTATTATTTTGAGTGATTTCAATTATTTCTTCGTGCACCAAGTTTCTTGCGCTTCGACGAACATGTTCCATCATTACTTTATCTTGCTTTTGTTCGTTTGTAAGAACTTCGCTGGGACATATTGATTTGTTTGATCCCCTCGTGTTGAGTAAATCTAAAATTGGTTTTGAGTAATCAAATTTATTTTTGTTTTTTTTGCATTCGTTACTGCAATACTTAATTTGATCCCAAACTTTTTCCCATTTTTTTCGATATTCTATTTTTCGCCCACAGCTTTGGCATATTTTTGACTCAAGATTCATGATTTAAAACCTTTAATAAAAGACTGCATAATAATATTGAACGGAGTGTCCAAGTGATTGTACGAATCCAATTTGTATTCACTAAAAATTTCACTGTATTTTCATCAAAACCAAGACTGAGTTTGTTATGACTTGGAACACTTAAAAATAATGTTGCAAGCCAAATAATACAGAGCCCTGAAAAATTAATAATGTGCAATTGATCCCACTCGCTTTGAATCAATAAAAATAATCCACTAAAAACTTCAATAACCATAATAGGGCCTACAATAAAAGTAATCTGTGTCGTATGAAATTGTTGATAGTCAGCGAACTTCAATTTATCAATATAAGAATAACTAGGATAATGTAATCTTTGAACAATCCAGATTAGACCAGTCATAAATAAAGTCGAACATAAATGAAGTACGAATAAGGCATTATTCAAAGGGAACTCCTAAAATCCAACCCTCTTTTTTTGCTGCTTTAGTTGGAGTTTTAAATAAATATTTTTCACATTTTGAAGCTCCGAAGGCCAAAAGAAAACTGTCAGCTTGATCCAAATTTTTAAATGTCAATTTAGGAAAAAAGTTTTTTAGTTCTTCTAAGTTCCTACTTTTTAAGTTAAGCAAGTTTTTCCAGAAAAAAGTAGGATATCCTTCTGCGATATAAAATTGGCAATTTTTACTTTCAAAGGGCCAAAGATTAAACCATTTTTTTTCAGAAGCTAAATCTTTTATTATTCGATAACTGCCGCAGCCAATATTTTTTTGGTAGGGGGCTAAATTAAACACACTATTTGAGTTAACGATTTGATCAACGCGCCTTTGTGGAAGTACTTTAGTTTTGGTTACTTTTAAAAAAGAATTAAAAAAGTGGTGGGCTGTTAATGCTCCGTATTTTTTTTCTTTAAATGAATAGTTTTCAGATGTTTTTAAAATCTTTTGAACTTTTATATTTAATTCAACAGGTAATCCAAAAACAGTATCTACGCAAATTAAAACAGGCTCATTATTATAATTTTTTAATTCAGTAATCAGTAAATTTTTAATATTAACTTGAGTAAGTGAGCTTATATATAAACCATTTTTTACGATGAGCTTTTTGCGTTGATCAATAATGCAGACATTTAACGGTTTAGGCAGCCCATTTTTCTGAACTGCGCCGGTTTGATCGATACCAATAAATATATTAATATTTTTCACTTCTATGAGTTAAATAAAACTTAATTGATACGACAACTCGGTTTTAACTGAATTTAAAATAAAACCAGATTCAAATGCTTTTTTAATTAGTAAAGTGGCTTTTTCAGAATTTGAAGGATTTTTTATTTGAATTTGAAATTGACACAATTTCATCACTGTTTTTTTTGATTCATTTTGATCAACAATTAATTGCGTATTTACTTTTAAATCTTGAAAAGTAAGTTTTGAATTTTCAGCATAGACTTTAAATGTAGCTATTAAACAGTTTGTTAAAGCTTGAGCAAATAAATCTTCGGGACTTAAGCCGCCGCCAGGGCCATTAAATTCAGGTGGTATTGCACATGTTAGTTCAAAGGGATTTGATTGAACAAGCCATGTACTTTGAATCCCAGATAAAGTTGAAGCTACGGCTTTAAATTCTAATGGTAATTTCATATATTGTCCTTTGTATGTAATTCACAGTAGGGGCTATTTGCGCAATCGTTACTGTCTTTTTTTCTAGGTAAATAGGGGCGTGCTGTTGCAAATGCTATGTAGCCGGCATCCATCATAGTGCGAGCGAATTTGTTTTGAGATATTTTGTAAAGCCAGTGGTAACTAGGAAGTATTTTCCAAATGGCTATAAAGGAATCCATTTTAGTTAGAATTTGACCATCTTTATTTTTTGCATGCATCACTTTGTGAACTAAAAAAGGATCAACACCCTCTTTTTTAGGATCAAAGCTTGGGGTCGTGATATCAAAAAAGTGTATTTTGTGGCTTTCAGGTTTTTTGCGGTAATGGTTAATTTCTGCGGAACATAAAACACATAACCCATCATAATAAACAGTAAGATCATATTTTAAGGATGTTTTTTTCATATAGGCTCCAGAATGAGTTCTAATATAGCATTAAAATAAAGTTCATACAAGTGTTAACTATTTTGTGGATTCTGTGGAAAACTATTTGATTACCAACCCAGGCCGAGTGAATAAGTCAGCGTGTCTAAAGAGAAATTTTGCTTTGCAAGAACTGTTTGTTCTTTTTTAAATCCGACTTCGCCGTAGAAGCTCCATTTGCCATATTTGCTTTTACGATTAAAAATCCATTCAAGACCTACTGCGCCTTTGTAACCGCCAGAGTAATTTTGTTCAGAATTAGTTAACTTTGTGAATTTAATATTACTATCTATGGATAAAGCATTATAGCCAAACAAGCCGGCGCCTTTGACATAAAAACTCATACCTTTGACTTGTCGACCTGCAGGAAATAGATAAGCTCCAACTTCAGCGGCTCCGTATTGAAATAAGTAGTAGGCTTTTTTTTCAGTTTTATCATCTAAAAATGATTGTTTGCCAGAATGTGTTCCCATGGAAATTCCAAAGTAAGGAACCAAAATATCATATCTAAATAGTTTTTCTAAAGATACGCCGTAACCAGTTCCAGTATCAGCAAAGGATTTATTTTTTTCGCCAGTATAAGTGTGTTGATGTATTTTTAAATTAAATGTTGGTGATCTAAACGCATTTCTTTGGGCATAAGCAACAGAGTTAAAGCTAAAGAGTATCAAATAAAAAAGTGTGACGAAATATTTTTTGTGCATGTCTATATTATTTATCGGCTATCTTTTAAAAGTTCTTAAGTTAAAAAATTAAAGTTGTTTATTAAGCGCAAAAAAAAAGCTCGTTTAAACGAGCTTTTTATATCAAGATTATTTAGTAAAATTTAATCAGCTATCATGATATCAGAAATACATCGAGTTTGTGCAGTACCAACAATGAAAGGTGAGTTAGTTGGTGCAACTCGAGTTAGTGTTGGAACTGCTGAAGATAAATTTAAAGTAAATTTTTCAATATTAAAACCAGCATTGTTAGCGACCTGAGTAACTTGTCCAGGAGCAGAACCAACACCTACAAATATCGAGCTCGTAGAAGCATCATATGCAATTGTTGAAGGCGTCACTAAAATAGCCGAGTTTTTATATAAAACTTGAGGAGCTACTAAAGTTGCAGCTGAGGCTGAAGTTTCATTAACATCCCAAGCAACTATTGCAAAGTTTATATTAGTTGTATTGTCAAATGCAGTATTCACTGGAGCTGAATAAGTAACAATTAATTTACCGGTTGTTGTTGCAGGTGCAGGTGTTGGAATGTAGACCATTCCTGTGACAGCAGGACCAAGAGCATTTAAGCCACCTGGAGTACCAGATGCAGGTAAATTAGTGGTTCCATCAAGATCCTTGTGCTGTGTGGATGAAATTTGAACTCCAGCTAAACAGTCAGCAGCTGCTCCTGAAGTTAAACCATTGCTTGAAATAATACCTATACGGTTTGTTACAGCTGTTGCTGCAGAGTGTGCAAAGATCATCTTTCCATTACTTTCAGTCGAAAATGGAGGCATGATTATAACCTTACTAATAAGAGCGGCAGCGGCATTGAAACAAGTACCAGTCAAGGCAGCTGAGTTAATCCAAGGATTTGCTGCGCCACCTTTGGTTATTCGAGTGCCAGTTCCACTTAATCTTTCTGCAAATAAACTTCTACTGAAAATAACTGTACCATCAGTATCTCGCGCCATTGATCTAGTAATATGTGCGGCGACGTTAGTAAATGCATTTGTGTCAGCAGAGTATACTGATTTTACATTTGTATCAGCTTTATTAATTCTAGTTATTTGGCGATCACCAAAATTTGTACCATTTTCTGTTAATAATAATATTGAGTCACCTGAATCTAAAGCGCTCTGCGGGAAAGTAGCTGCTGAAAATGTTGTGACCTGATTTAAATCCAAAAATGTGTCAATGAAACTTCCATTATCAGAATTCCATCTAGTAATAGCTCTTGATGCAGTTGATACGCCAGCTGCAGCAACTGCAGGATAAGCAGTTATTCCTAAGCCTGCATGACATAAACCAGAACTCACATAAAGTTTTTTAGGTGGTGCAACTGAAGCCTCATCACTTTTCTTCGAAGGACATCCCGCAAGTGCTAATGTCATTGCAGCAGTTATTCCAAGTTTCATATTCTTATTCATAAATTCTCCTGTTAAACGTACTTGTTAAAAAAACTCAACAGTTTCTTAACGGTTCCCTCACAAAATAACTTTAATAAAAAATGCAGTGTGGCTAATTAGTGTCAAAATCTAGACCTAAAGTCTCAAAATAAGACGTAAAATCTAGACTTTAGTGACTGATTTGAGAATGAAAATATTATTTCTTGCGTCTGATTAGAAGTAGTTTTTGCTTGGTGGGAGTAGGTAATTTTTCGCTAGCTGCTACCCATGCTACTGAGCTAATCGACAAAATATTTTTACTTATAAACAGTAATGCTTGTTTTGGATAGACATTATACATTTCCCGCAAAGTCCAACCTATGGCCTTTTGCACGTAATATTCTTTGTCTAAAATATTATTTTCAATAAATTTTTGAGCTAATTTAAAGGGTGGTTGTTTTTTACGTTGTGATGAGTAATAAAATAAACTGACCATCGAAATTCTTCGAAGCCATAAGTTTTTGTGTTGATTAAATTTTGTAAATTCTTTTAATAAATATGCTGAATCATATTCAAATATTTTAGCAAGCAAACAGCATAAGCTATCTGAATGTGCCCAATTATCAATTCGTTTTGAAAAATGAAGAATTTCTTTTTGATGTTGATACAAAAATTCAATCGATTGCAAATCCAGCCAATAAAGTGTGATATGCATGGCTTCGTAGATATTTGTTTCATTCCAAATATTTTTCATATTTTTAAAGACATAATCTTTATGAACTAATTTTTTAATATCGGCAGTTCTGAGTTTTAAAAAAGTTAGATCAGAATGACTCTGACCTACAATATATTTTTTTGGATCAAAGGGACTTAAATCAGAAGTCTTGGTTAAAGTTTTTAGTTTTTTTTCTATATCAATAGTAAATTTAGATTTTTTCATTTTTTGAATATACTTAGTATGGGACTTAATAATCAATACTAAGATGCAAATAATATATATACGAAAGTCGAGTGATTTATAATATTAAAGATACTCATTTTCGAACAAAATTATTATTTATTGAAAAAGCACTAAAACTAAGAAAAGAATTACCAGGTAATGCTCTTGTAAATGAAGAAGAAAACATTGCTAAATGGATGAAATCTTTACTTCGTATTACTTTACATTTACCTGAAGATGCTGATCTAGGATTAGAATTAAACAAAAGAATGGAATTGATAGCAAAATTAGCTTCTGGAACTCCAAGAAGAACTTTTCAATTAGACAAAAATGGAAACGGTCGTTGGACAAAATTTTATGGTGTCACTGCAGGGCATGGCCGTGTTGATGCTTTTGTGAATGCTTACAACAATGTTTTAAGGTCTAAGCAAGAACAGGTTAATATTACTTCACCGATTGGATTTCCACCAATTTATGGAATTCAAAATAAATATTTATTACATTACACAGGGAATTCTAATTCAGTTACTTTTCGTAATATAGGCTTAGCAGTCGCTGCAGGTGCCATGATTATGGACGATAAAACAAATGAATCTACTGCGCATTTAGAAAATTTGTTTAAATTAGAAAATTTAATTTACAAATTTGATATTCCAAACTGGAAAAAAACTTTTGTTAATGAAACTGGTAAAGAATTTAGTATAGATAAAATTAAAGTACAAAAAGGAAAAGTATTATTTAACAATAATTGTGCAAGTTGCCACAATCCTGTGAAAGTTCATAATGAATACAAAAATCCACTTTTTGAATACCCAAGATCATCTGAGGCCACAATTGGTACAGATTCAGGATTATTAAATCAAATTTCTAAGCCTATCAATCCTAGAACTGACGAAAAAAGTTTTCCTGCTCAAATTTATTTGAATAAACTAACTAATGTAACGAATGCCTATTTTAAAAAATATAATGTGTCCCCTGATCGCCAACGTGAATTATCATTTACTTATTACCGCGGAAATCAATGGTTCAGAGATTCAAAATTAGAATTTGTGAACGGCTCATATGTCCCACGCGATTTAGCAGGAATTTGGGCTTCAGCGCCGTATTTACATAATGATTCAGTACCAACTCTTTGGGAGTTATTACAAAAGCCAGAGATGCGACCAACAGTTTTTAAAATTAAAGAAATGAAGTTTGATCCAGTAAAAGTGGGTTTAAAAGACCATCAGTATAATGTTTTGCATTGCGACCCTAAAAATGAAGATGGACCATTTTGGAATCCTGATCAGTGCGTTGATACCAGAATTATCGGTAGCTCTAATAAAGGTCATGAATTTGGTACCAATTTAACAATAGATGAAAAAGTTAATTTATTAGAATATTTAAAAGTTTTAGAGCCTTATTCTGCAGCTCGAGCTCCATCGAGCACTTATGAGGATCTGACATTAAGAACTCCGTTTTTAACTGAATTCGATAAAGTAGATCTAAGAAATTTACCATTAGTCGGTAAGATGCTTGAGGAAAAAGATTTATTACGGCACCGAGTTCGAACATTGCTTAAATGGATTGATAAAAACCCAGCTCAAATGTTTAAAGAATTGCGTGATTATAGACCTATTGCTTTTATGTCAACAATACCAATTCGAAATTTTAGTGCTGAAAATAAGGGTTTGGTTATACTTAGCAAGCATAAAGATATAATTGAAGTCATGGATAACCCAACTATTTTTTCTGTTAGACATGTAGGCTACAAGTTAGACCCTTTAGGTAGTTATATGCTAGGAACAGATATGACTGAGTTTAATACAGTTGAAAAGCCGTGGTTAAGAAAATTAATACCCGCTTCTGATTACCCTAAGATTAATCAAATGATAAAAGAGTATACTGAAGAAAGTTTTAAAATTATAGAAAATCAACAAGCTCAGTCAAAAACTATTGAAATGAATATTGTTAGAGACTTAGGAAGACGTGTTCCTTCTTTATTATTCAAAAATTATTTTGGCTTTTCAGGCCCTACACTTCAGACTTTATACGAAGGATCATATTGGATTCAATATGATAGTTTTTTAAATCCAACAAATAATAAAAAAGTTCAACAGAAAGCAATAAAAGTTGAGACAGAATTATTAAAGAAAATAAAAGCTCATATCAAACAAGTCGAGATAGGTTTGAAAAAAAACAACAATAAACCAATCAATGATACTGTGTTGGAGCGAATGTTGTTATCTGATGAAGTGCAAACAGGTAAAATTTCTAGAGACAGAGTAGCTGTTAATTTGATTGGTTAAATTGGCGGAAGTATTGATACAATTCAAATCGCATTAATGAAATCAGTTAAATTTTTTACTGAGAATCCTGAGTATTTTGATATTGCAAAATCATATGCAGAAGCTGGGGATTTAACGACTCTAAAAAAATATATTATGGAAGCACTCAGATTAACTCCACCAGGACCCATGTTGATTCGTTATGCCGAAAAAGACTATGTGATTTCTAAAGGGACTGTGCGTGAAACACTTATTCCAAAAGGAACAAGTGTTTTGCTTGGAATATACTCTGCAATGAAAGACCCTGAAGTCATTCCAGATCCTGAAAAAATAGTACTTGGTCGCCCAGACAATTCTTATTTTTTATTTGGTTATGGACATCACAAATGTGCCGGAGATCAATTAGCAACTGAAGAGTTGTCAATATTGATGTCTGCTTTATTGCAAAAACCAAATTTAAAATACATTAATCGGGATAAAAATTCAGTTTTTCCAGAAGAACGGTACATTCAATACGATAAAAAATAGATTTTAGTGTTTTGTTATAAAAAACCCTCGAAAGAGGGTTTTTTCATTTGTTGAGTTCCGTATTAAATTTTAATAAGATCAATTCATGGTTAAAATTTTTATTAAAATTTCAGTTTTAGTTTTTGCTTTAGTTGGGGTTCTTTTTGTAATGAAAGCAGTTTCATCAAACTCCTTTCAAGATTCGTTGAGTGGTTTATTTATGCCTCCCGGAATACCTATGAAATGGTGCTCAACAGAAGGTAAAACATTCAAATGGTTTAATTCTGAAGTCGAAAGTAAATACTCAGCTTGGACTGAGCTGCAATTACTTCACAAATTCTGTAACGTTCATATGGAGTCTGTGACCAACGTAGACATGACCCAAGCCAACTGGACAAAGTTAGCCGAAAGTAGGGACGCAGAGGGTAAAATAGCCATTTTAGAGTGGGATCAGCAGCAACAATTATTTAGAGTGGCAGGGCTGCCATTTAAATCGTCATTTTTAAATGTAGATTTAAAGAAATAAAATATTTCACAGGACCTAACTTGACGAATATGCTCAATTTGTATAATTTATATATCACGTTCAAAAGTAGCTCAGTTGGTAGAGCAAGCGACTGTTAATCGCTTGGTCGCAGGTTCGAGTCCTGCCTTTTGAGCCATTTTATTTAACACTAACC
>JAYUJM010000132.1:0-1730 GCA_043765175.1 Pseudobdellovibrionaceae bacterium
TAAGGATTTACCAGTTCGACAATCCTGTTGATCTGGTCACAGATGTGATTCCCTGACGTTGCTTTTTTCCAGCAGAAGTGAACGTACCCACTGCAAATATATTTGATCCACTGACTAGTAATTTATTCACTTTACCATTCACTTTTGGATCCCAAGCCATAATTCCACCATTACCAGAACTATAAGTTAAACTTAGTGCTGCTAAATTCGAACGGCTGTAAAATGTAGTCGCAGAATCTGTGTGAGTAAATAGTCCACCTACATATAATATGTTTCCAACTTTAGCTATAGTTTCAGATCCAGTAGTCGAGCTTGAAATAACATTGTTATTAACACGAGATTGACAAGATCCCGTTGGAAAACTAGTTATATCACAACTTCCAAGGCCAAAAGGTGTTCCAGCAGTACTATTCACGCCACCTAAATCACCCACAAAAAATACTGAACTATTTCCATCAAAAATAAACTGCTTCACAGCGCCCGATGAACCTCCAGGTAAATTTGTGGTCGTTGAATCCGGTGTAAAATTAGTAAATATCCCGTTAGTTTTTTGATAAACCTTAAGCCGATTCCCAACACTTTGTGAAACAAAGCCTGTATAAACATAAGATCCGCTGACTTCGAATGTGCTAATAGCCGAAGGCGGTGCTGGCGCAAAACCTGCGTCGATAATACCTGTAGATGAATTCACTTTTGCTAAATAAGGTTGTCCGGTAACCCCCACTGTTGTAAATGCGCCAGCTAAGTAAATCTCACCTGTGTCTTCAACAATTTTATGAACTGAATTATTTAAATTGGGATTAAAAATAAGGGCTGCATTAGGATTTGTTAAACTAAGGGCTGCTGCTCGGTTTCTTGATTGGCCAGAAACCATGGTGAAATCACCACCAATATAGACTGCAGATCTTGAAGCATTAATCATGACAGTCTTAACTACTCCATTAACTGTTGGGGCCCAGTTCGTTAGACTTCCAGTACTCATGTCAACGGCAGCTAAATAATTTCTGATTAAACCACCGACACTTGAAAAAACTCCACCCAAAAAAATATTTGAACCTGAGGCTACGATTGAATTGACGTTACTAAATGGATTTGGATTCCAGGGCGTCGCATTTCCAGTTGTTGAATCAATTGCTGCTGCGAAATTCCTAGGCTGCCCAGCCACTTGGGTAAAGTTTCCACCCACATAAATATTTGATGAAAAAGATGTGATACTTTTGACTTCGCCGTCAGCTGAAGGATTCCACGCATTATTCAAACTTCCAGATGCTGGATTGACTGAAGCTAAACCTGCCCTGCCGATACCACCAACAGTGGTAAATGCACCACCTAAGTAAACGTTTGCTCCATCAAAGTGAATTGTATTTACCGTCGAAGATACATTAGGATCAAAAGCCGTGGCAGATCCTGATGAAGTATCAATAGCTGCTGCATGATTTCGATTTTGACCAGCAATATTTGTGAATGCTCCACCGACATACAAAGTTGTACCATTTAAAAACAAAGAATTCACATGCGAAGTTGGGCTTGGATTCCAAAAACTATCATTTCCGTTTGTTTTGTTGAGCTTAACGAGTCTGTTTCGCGCTTGACCACCAATATTATTAAATTCACCACCCACAAATAATGCTGAGGCATCTACAGCAAGTGCATAAACTGAGTTATCAGAATTAGAATTAAATGCAGTTTGCACAGCACCAGTTGTGGGATTTAATTTTGCTAAATAACTT
>JAYUJM010000133.1:0-16865 GCA_043765175.1 Pseudobdellovibrionaceae bacterium
TTTGTGAGAACATTATTTGATTCAATCAATTTAAATATTTCTTGTTCTTTTTTAACATAGTCATTTTGAAGCGCTGTTAATTTCAATGAACTTTCACCACTTGATTTTGATTTTTCCAAATCTAATCTTAAGGTCATTAAGGCTTCGATATATTCTTTTGATTTTTTGGTTTGTTCTGATTTTGCAAGCTTATTAAATTCATTGGCGTTAATCGGAAAAATTCGAGCGTGTTTTGAAATATCTTTTTTGTAATCTACTAAAAATTCCTTCGTCACAGCTGTGGCGATATCAGAAAAATCCTTAGCCTCATCACGCATCATTTCTAATTGATATTTGACTCGTTTATCCACAACACCAGTTCCTATCAACTGATCAATCACTTGTGAATTATTATTAAATTCTAAAGTCCCATCTTGATTATAGTGTGATGTAATCTTTTGCGGAGCCCAGTAACCCAAGCCTTCGAAAAATAAATTAATGTCTTTTAACTCAATTGTGGTTTTGATATCCTTAAACGCTACGCCGTTCATCATCTGATGCACGATGAACCTTGCCTTAAACTGATCAATTAATTTAATTAATGTTCTATCTGAAGCTGATCCCGCAGCTGACACGTAGTAATCTGGAAATTCCCGGGCATCCATTTTAAACGCAGCGCGAGATTCTTCTTCTTTTTTAATTCGTGAAGCTAAAAATTTCTCATGTATTTTTGCCAGCGCTTCTTTCACCGCAGGATTTTCAAATTCCACTTGATCCACTAATGATTTTAATTCACCAACCGCAAGTAATCCCTTCCATTTTGGACTTATGCCTTTTTCTAAATTCACTAAAAACTGGGTCAAAGCCTCTTTTGATGAAATCTTATTTGAAACATATACTTTATTCGCCGCACGATCCATTACTGCTTCGCCTGTGGATCTGTCTTCCTGGTAAGATTCTAGAAATTCACTCGGCATTTTATTTGATGTTAAAATCGCAGTTCTCAAAGCTGTTTTTATCACCTGGCTTCCGGCAAAAACTTCACGTTCATTTAATATTGATAACAAAGCAGTGATGGTCTGAGGATTGGCTTTATCGACCTCGTCTAATATCGCAAATATAAATTTTTCACTAGCTAAGCTAGTTGAAGTTTCGATTTCTTCGATTCCATCATTAAGTTGTTTTTCAATTTTCGGAAATCCAACTAAAACACCTTCTGGTAAAAGCTTATGAAATTGCAGTAAAAATCGATCAAATTCCTTAGGCTTATCTTTACGCATGTTTTCTAAAACTGTTCTTAGAAATTTTTGATTCTTTGGTTTTTTCAATTCTTTATTCTGTAAATATTTTTTTGTAAAACGATCAACTTCATCGGCATTTAGTTTTTTTAATTCTGATTTTAAAATGACTTCCGCTAACGCGGTTTTTGCTCCGCCCGGAGGGCCAAACACGTATAAATGATTTTCTGATAAAATCCCAGTCAAATGAGCTTCAATAGAATAATCAAGTTCCACAAAACGCTGCTTCAGCGCTCGCACTTCATAAACCATCCAGTCATAATATCTAGATACTTTTTCCTTATCCGGCAGATTTAGCAACTCACGTCTAAAAGATCTGATCTCTTTTTCTGATCTTGGCGGAAGTAACTTTTCAATTTTAGCTTTTGCTACTACCGTGGATTGAGTTTTTCCAAATTGTTGATTTAATGTTTCTGCAAATTGATTTAAATCTTGTTTAATATTTTCTAGCTCTTTTACAGTTCGATCCTTAACTGTACCTTTAGCGATTAATTTATCAATCATATCAACGTCAGCTTCAAATTGTGGTTTTGATAAATCAATTTTTTGCTTTGCTATGGCATCAATTAATCGATTATTAATTTGATCTAAACTTTGTGGATCAATCGTGTAATCTGAAAAATCTTTAGATTGATTTTCAATAACCCATTTTTTTTGATCGTTTAACTTTAACTTAAATTGCGTTTGACCTGATAAATCCTGTAAAAAAAGTCTTCCATCATACGGAGAATATTCTACTTTTAATTCTTGCTTAATCCCAAGATCAGATACGATTTTTAATCCGTTAGAACTGATTTTTCCGTCTTTAATTGTACTCATACTAATTTGTTTAAGCCTAACTTGTGACGGTCCCACGTATAATGCACTTCGTGCAAGAAGTGCTAAATCAGCCTTGGTAGGAACTAAACGCATGTCTTTAAATGCAACGCCTTCCATTAACTGATGTGCTATAAGGCTTGATTTAAAAACCTGAACCATTCGTCTGACTGAACGGTTTGAAAATTGATTGGCAGGAAAATATTCGCTATCGGCTTCGCCGTAACGAACTTGATCCCTTGATTTATCTGACTTATCAGTTACGTACTGATCAAATGTTCTAGCAATATCAACAATGTCTCGCATCATCTCATCAGTTATTTTTACTTTATTAACAAGTGCTTCTAGTTTTGTCAGCGGAAGATTAATTTCAATTTTTTGCGGATTTTTCACTAGATCATACATCTGTATCGCTTCTCTTGATGACGTCTGTTGATTCGGAATATGTATTTTGATCGCCATTCGGTCTAGCAGCGCTTCACCTGATGGACGATCACTGTAAAATCCTTGAATAAATTCACCGGTTGTTTTGTTTGAAGTAAACACACCACTTGATAAAATACTATCGACAACTTTTGATCCCAGAAATGCTTTTCGCTCATTTAATACTGACAATAAGGCATTTAGTACCGCTGGATTTGATTTCTCAGCTTCATCAGCGATTAAAAATAAAAATTTATCCCCCACAAGCGAAGATGATGTTTCGATTTCATAACGGCCGTCTTTCATCATACTTGAAAACTTTTGAAAACCACTGATTTTTCCTTCAGAAATTAGCTTATGAAATTGTAACACAAATATCTTCTTATCAGCCTCTGGTATTGAATTTAAAACCGACTTAAATAGCATTCTTGATAAATAAGTTTTCGCACCGCCAGGCTCACCATTTATCCACACAAATTCTTTAGCTAAAATGGCTGTCGTTAATGACTCAATCACCTGCGTTCGGCCATACACAGCATTATCAATTTGCTTTAATCCTGCGACTGCGTCGGACCATAATTCATCAACTGGTTTTTCAATGAAGGTTTTTTTAGTTTCAGCAATTTTCTTATTAGTCTTTAACCATTCTTCAGCATCGATCGGTTGATTTTTTTTTGATAACTCATCTTTACTTAAAAATAAATACTCACATCGTACAGCAGCAGGGGTTCGATCATTAAATTTTAATTGATTGCAATCCTCAATCGTTAACTGATCCGGTTCTGTGTTGAAATTTGTAATTCTGTACTGATCATCAAGATTAAACTGATGAGCACATGATGTAATGTAAAATGCCAACACTAAGCTACTTAAAAAATTATGAATCTTCATAAATAGTTAATCGACTGACACGATAGATAACTTTAGGATTAGTGAATTTACTAGATCTTGAGCTAGGTCAGATCTGGTTATTATTTTACGAACTAGTTAAAAATTAATTAAAACGTTGTTGCATTTTTTGAATTTTAGCGTTTTTTAAGCTAACTTGCTAATCCCACAAGTGAGTTCAGAAATCACCAAAATGTATCAACGTTGAAATTTTAAATTTTCAAAAAATGAATTTTCACAAAAAACTCAAATATAAAAATTATTACCAGCACTTACCTCATTTTGTAACCTCTTGGCATATTCCTTGGATTACTATTCATCTGAGTAGCGCGCACTCATTAAACTAAAGGAGAAAAAAGAATCAATGAAAATTATTTTCACTAAACTACGAGACTCATTTCGTGAATTCTACGGAAATTTATCCATACATGAACTTGCTTTAAACAAAAAAGTTATTCTGTCGATTGAAAGAATCGAAAGCCTTTTTAGAAAACTATTGGAATGACTTCAAAAAAGAATAAACGACTTCATCAACTTAATATCGTTTGTGAAATCAAAGAAGAATTTATGATTTTATGGCAAGAACTTTCTAAACACAGCAAACAAGATAAAAACAACCAACAATTAATCAGCAAATTATTAGCTGATGTAGGAATTTTAAAGGCTAAAATTCAAAACAACCAACCAAAGGAATTAAAAAATGAACAAAACTAATACTGCAGCTGATCGCTATCAAATTTATACCGGCTACAAAAATGAAACCACTTTAGACTCACGCACACAAGTTGGTGCTGCATTTAAAGAGCAATCTTTAAATCATTATACCATAACTTTAATGATGTTTCCTGGGATGAAATATTACCTTGTTAAAAATTTTAATGAAGCCGGTAAATACACCATTTATTCAAAAATGATTTTCGATCAAAGTAAACCCTCTAAAATTAGATTTTTAAACCCAGTGGGTTACGGCCATTTAGACTCAAAACTTCAAAGTTATTTGGAACTGAAGCTTCCGCTATTAAGATGTCATTTATTTATGTCACTTTATCCAGATGCACTTAATCAGAAAGCAGCCTAATTGAATAATAAATGGATGTCAGTCTCAGTTTTAGTCGGAATTTTAATTTTACCCTTATTTGGAATATGTTCGGTCGAATCAAGCTTAGCGGCAGTGCAATCAAAACTAATTGGAACAATACTTCCGTTAGTTTCAATTATTGGTTTAGTGATCGCGGCAATTTCATTTGTAGCAGGCTCTGCTAATGCCAGGGCCCATTTAACCCTAGCCATAATAGGTGCTGCCATCGGCTTTGGAGCACCAAGTATCGTAAGCTGGATTCAGTTACTTATTCAGTAACAATTTACAAGCGGCTGATGACTAGCCGCCATTTTTAAAAAAGGAATATTTATGGAATTAAAAACGACTGAAGTCAGTCGCTGTTTAGATAAAAAAATGAAAATGTTTGGATTTGAAATACCTGATCTGTTAGTTATTTTTATAACAATCTCAGTCCTTAATTTTATTTTTAGCACAAGTTCACATCGTTGGTTATTTGTGTGGACTCCGTGTTTACTTCTTACAGGAGTCATTAAATGGAGTAAAAAAGGAAAGCCTGACAACTATTTAGTTCATTGGATCAGGTATCAAATACAGCCTGGTATTTTAAAAGCCTTTAATGAAGCCACTATTAATAAACCCTCACCTACTTTGAAGAAAGGTACATAATGAACTCAGCAAATTTAGCTGACTACTTACAAGTTTGGGGTCTAGAAGGTCATCACATTATTTTTTCTGATGGAAGCTTTGGCTTCGGATTTTCTTTAAACCCCGTGGATTCCAGTTGTTGGTCCACTTCTGCTGCCAATGAATATTCAGTGAAGCTCATGAGTTTTCTGAATGGTTTAACCGTAGGACTTGATGTGCAGTTTGTGGCAGATATTACTTCTGGAAATGAATCAATCATTAAAAAGCATCAAGATACCAATCTTTCAAATGATCCGATTGTCTGTGAGTTGACCAAAAATCGAGGCGACCGATTTCTAGATTATGATCTAAAGGGAATTTTACCTTCGCATAGTTTAAAACTTTTTATTCGTCGTAAGCCAAAATCAGTATTTATGGAAAAAACCAGTTTGTTCAAAAAGAATAATAAATTTTCTGTAATTTCAGAATCAAATTTAAAACAAGAAATTGCTCTTAACGAAAGATTAATTTCTGATTTAACCTCAGAACTTGAAAGACTTGGATTAATGCCAGTGGTTCTGACTGCTGAAGATATTTTAAAAATAATATACACGCAGTGGAATCCATCAAGAAATATTGGTATGGGCTCTATTGATCCAAACTATGTGCGTGAAAGTTTATTATTTACTGATGTCGGAATTCAGAACACAGGTTTTGAAATTGGTGATTATAATTACAAGGTCATCTCACTTAAATTATTGCCAGAACAAACTTTTGCGACCATGTCTTATCGACTGCGTGAGCTTCCTTTTGATTCGCAAGCCTATTTAACAATACATGTTCCTGATCAAGCTCAAGAAATTGAAAATCTGAAAACACAGCGCCGTATGGCTTACGCCATGGTCAATGGGAAAAAAAGTGGAGTTTCCGATCTAGAATCACAAGCAAAGCTGAACGACCTTGAAATTTTATTAGAGCAAATGGTGGCCACCGGTGAAAAAGTATTTCAAATGAGCCTTCAAATTGTTTTAAAATCTAAAACTACAGATGATCTAGAAACAAAAGTTTTTGAAACCCTTTCCAAACTTCGTGAAATGTCAGGAATTGAGGCCATGGAAGAAACACTAGCTAGTTTTAATATCTTTAGCGAAATTGCTATTCCTCATGCAAGATCTTTGGAGCGAACTAAAAGGATAAAATCTAGTAACCTTTGTGATTTACTACCCGTCTACGGGCCCTGGAAAGGCCACAGTGAACCAAAAATTCTTCTGCGCTCACGGTTAGGTTCACTTGTTAGTTTTAATCCTTTTTCAAGTGAGCTGACAAATTTTAATCAAATTATTAGCGGAGGCTCAGGCAGTGGAAAATCATATTTGACTAATTTACTGATGATGCAAATGTTTAAGGATAATCCCAAGGTTTTTATTATTGATATTGGCGGAAGCTATGAAAAATTATGTAACAATTTTCAAGGCCAATATATTCACCTAGGTGTTGATACAAATTTAAGTATTAATCCCTTCGATCTTCCAATGGGTGAAACTGCTCCTACTAGTCAGAAAATAAAATTTCTGCTGAGTCTTGTAGAAATTATGACGAAAGAAAATAAACAAGAGCAACTTGGAAAACTTGAAAAATCCTTGATTGAATCAGCCATTGTTGAAGTTTATCAAACATCTGCAGCACCAAGACTAACGGATTTAAAAAATATTCTTTTAAATCACTCGGAAAAATCATTAGTTAAAATTGGAAAAATTTTAACTTCTTGGTGTGGAAGCTCCGCCTATGGCAAATTTGTGGATCAACCTACTACATTAAAACTTGATCGAAATCTTGTCAGTTTTGATCTTAAAGGAATGGATGATTATGAGGATCTGCAATCAGCCTGTTTGTTTATAATTACTGACTACGTTTGGCGAGAAGTACAAGCTGACCGATCTAAAATGAAGTTTTTAGTTTTTGATGAGTGCTGGAAGCTTATGGAAAATGAAACAGCTTCGATATTTATTTCAGAGGTTTTTAGAACTTTTAGAAAATACATGGCTTCCGTTATTGCTATTTCTCAGAATATGGATGATTTCGCAAAAAGTAAAATCGCTAGTGCCATTTTACCGAATTCATCTGTCAGATGGGTATTGAAACAAAAAGGATCTGATTTTGATCGCCTTAAAGAAGTATTAAATCTAAATCCAAATGAAATTTCATTAATACAAAGCCTTAATCAAGAGCGCGGCGTTTATTCAGAGGCTTTTCTAATGGCTGAAGATAATAAATCTGTGGTTTTGATTGAATCATCACCCTTAGAATATTGGCTAGCGACCACTGATGGTCGTGATCTGGGTAAAATTCAAGATTATAAAAAGCATTTTCCAGAACTTACTGAATTAAACTTGTTAAAAAAATTAGCTCACGACTACCCTATCGGCTTTGCCGCAGGCACTCAAGATTTGAAAGCTCAAATCTAATGAAAAAATTAATACTGTATTTAGTATTACCAATTTCTTTTTTAATACCGATTCAATCTAAAGCTGATTTTTTTGGAGGTGATTTGATTTACTTGGCACAAATTTTAGAAAATGCCATCAGACAGTACAAGGAACTTCAAGGCATTGTTGAAAATGGTAAAGATCAACTTGATTTGTTGAAAGCCATTAATCAAGGAATCAATGATTCACTTAATTTAGTAAGAACAGCTTATCCTAATATCGATTCCGGCGTTTACAATGATTGGTCAAATAAAAATGACTCATTGAAAAAATTGACTGATCTTTACGGAACAATCACCCAATCACCACTTAAACAAATCTATCAAGATACAGATCTGAGCGTTGCCGAAGCAATCAGTTTAAACAACGATATTTATAAATACACCAAAAATATCGATGATCTTGGTGAAGTTATTAAAGACGTCAGCCACGACGTTTCCCCCGGCGGAGCACAAAAATTAACGGCTCAAACTTTAGGTGTTGTACTTCACGTCATGAATCAAACGCTTCGAACCCAAGCCACTGGTATTAAACTTCAGGCGCAAACAATTGCACTTAATAATAAAAAAGAAAAAGACTCAACTCGAGAATATCTGAACACGGCTAACACTTTAAAGCAGGCCATGAAATCAGAAAATTTCAAATTCCAATCACCACGATTTTAAAGGTCAATAAAATATGTTTACAGATATGAATTGGCTCGCCGCGGAAGCCCGAAAAATCCATGAGATTTTCAGTTCTTACTTTTATCTTTTAGTCACTGTCCTTTTACTTTTAGGAATCATGATTGAATACCTTAAATGGCCCTTAGGGCAGATGCCAAATTTTTCAACCTTAGTAGGCCGAGCTATCATTGCGGCTTTCTTACTTCATGCTTATCCAGAAATAACAAATACTATAGCTGATGTCACAGATGCCGTTTCGCAAAGACTTGGAGATCTTAATAATTTTAAACTTATTCTAGACCGCATGGGTGACAAACTCGGCGAACTCAGTTGGTCATGGGTATCGATCAAGGAATCAATGATGCTTCTAATTAGCTTTTTGACTTTCTTTGTATTGTACTTTTCGATTCATATTGCAGACAGCTTCTATATTTACGTATGGGTCATGCTGTATGTGTTTTCACCGCTATTGATTGCACTTTATGTGCTACCGAGCACCTCAAGTGCTACAACTGCATTATTTAGATCTTTACTTGAGGTCGCTGCTTGGAAAATTGTCTGGAGTGTCACCGCCACTTTATTATGGAGTAGTGCTTTAAGTAAAATTAATGATAGCGGTAGCCAAATAAGTTTTCTGACGGCTATCTGCTTTAATATAATTTTAGCCGGATCACTTTTATTAACTCCATTTATCGTGCATGCGCTTATGGGTGCAGGCGTTGCCCAAATGGGTAAAGACTTAGGATCGCTCGCAATAGGCGGCATGGTTATTTCACCTGCTAAAACTGCGAGTGTTTCAAAAGGAATCGTGAATAAAACATTTTCAAATTTTCAAAACTCAGTCCCAAAAAATTCTATCAATAGAACACCACAAAAAAATAACTTTCCAAAGAAAACCATCAAATCATAAAAGGAAAATCTTATATATGAAATACACTTATGCTTGGTCAGAAATGGCCTCACAAAATCGCACGCTTAAATTAGTCACTTTTTTATTATTTGTTATAAATATTGTACTTTGTCTTATCACCTTAAAACTCAGTTTCAAAGAAGCACTCATCATTGATCGTGGCTGTTATTCAACCAGAGTCAATCCAGCTAATGCTGACCGATCAATAACAGAAATCGATAGCTTTATTAAAATTGCAATAGCTGAAAGATTTGATTCTGATTTTTTAATCAGCAAAGGATTTATTTCTAGTGAAGAGAAAAAACTAAAAGATCTGGAACAAAAAGAATTTTTATCAAGAAATATCAAACAAAAAGTTATTGTAAACACAGTTACACAAACTAAGGATGGGTTCTTAGTAAATGCCGATAGGCTTATCGCAGTCAATGATATTAGATCTGCTTTTAAATTTCCATTAATCGTGCAAGTTGAGACTCAAAAACGCACGGAATCAAATCCCTACGGACTCACACTTATTTCAACCCAA
This sequence comes from Pseudobdellovibrionaceae bacterium, assembly GCA_043765175.1. GTDB lineage: Bacteria > Bdellovibrionota > Bdellovibrionia > Bdellovibrionales > Bdellovibrionaceae > Pseudobdellovibrio. The sequence continues at coordinate 9,676 of JAYUJM010000133.1, forward strand.
ACTTTTGATGAAACGGCTAAAAAAGATGGAAAATAATTTTTCACAGAAAAAAAACTTCAAGTCACAAGTATTATGTTTTATTTATGAATTTATTAATATGTTCTGTATTGTAATTTTTATTTTATTTTCACTATGGCTCATATTTAAAAATGAAGATGCTGAAGCAAGTCCAAAAATTAAAGTCTCAAAACAACCTAAAATTAAAAATGTTTATTGTGACGATTCAAAAATGGTACCCATTCTTGTGAAACCAGCTTTTACAACCATTTTAAATTTTCCAATCAAACCCGATAGTGTTGTACTTGGTAGTCAAAAATTATTTTCTGTCGATTACATTAAAAGTGATTTAGCGATTAATGCCCTTACCTCTGATGCTAAAACAAATCTTTTTGTATACCTATTTGGTCGCAGGTGTGGTTTTGAACTTAAAACGTCTCATGGTGATCACGACAATTTAGTTCTTGTTCGTGATCCAGCAGAAAATAAAATTAAGGTTCAAGTCAAATCAACATATGAGTGAAGAAATTCAAGTCAAGGCCGTTCAAAACACTGGAGCTAAGTCCCGCTGGGGACTGAGCTCTTTTATTTACAAGACTGAAGGAAAAAAAAGAAGCCTTAATACTAAACTTGTCATTCTGAGCTTAAGCTTTTTTATTACAGTCAGTACGAGCTATTCATTAATTTCAACCTTCTTTAATTCAAATAGCATTCCAAATAATTCTATCGGCTTAAAATCGATGCTCCCGAATCACACAGAAAATTCCGAGCTCATTAATGTAAACTCTCTAAGTACTAAAAGCGTAGATTCAAAAAATAAATTAAAAATGACTGATCATAAATTTATGGGGGCTCAAATTATCAATCGACAAAATAAAGTTCAAATTCCTGGTGGAACACTCGTCAAAGCCCAAATTTTGACTCAATCAGCTCAAGGATTAGTCCGAGCTCTATTAACTGAGGCTGTCGTTATTCAAGGTGAAGAAATTATCCCTGCTGGTTCTACAATTTCAGGACTAAGTCAGTCAACAGACGATCGATTACAAATTAGGTTTAATAAAATTTTAGATAAAGCAGGCACTACATATCCCATTCAAGCCGTGGCCTGTGATGAGTCCGATCAAGCTTTAGGAATTAAAGGTAAAAAATCAAGTCGTGCAGCTTGGTTACTAGCAACAAGTACTAGTTTGAGCGTTTTATCTCAAGCTGCCAGTGGATTAAATGCAAACTCAACAAACAATATGACCAATGAAGAAAAACTGAAAAAAAGTGCCATAAACGAAGCTTCAAAAAATACCTTAGAGGAGTCACAAAATTATCTAGCCGATTTTAAAAATCAGAAATCTATGATTCAAGTCGATTCAGGCGCAATCATCTTCATTTTATTTGAAGGAGAATAAATATGACAACTCAATCGAGTAAAACAAAAAATGACATTTTAAATAATTTATTTAATATTTTTAAAAATTTACTGTTTTTATTTTCCCAAAGTGTGCTTGAAATTTTTTACGGCATTAAAAATGGAGCTATTCCTTATGGTCCTATTGTCATCTGGGCTTCGCTATTTAATTTTTTGGTCATTTTTAAATTAGATCAAAAGCTTTTTAATGTATTAAAAATTGGCTTTTTATACCCGACTCAATACTTCTTTTTTATGATCTATACTATTTTGTGTGTAACTCTTGGCTTTACATTTTGGGGGCTTATTCAAGCTAAAAGAAAACTAAAGATGATGAAAGTCTTGACTGATTGCTTTGTGAACTCTGGGCTAAAAAGTGCAACTGGAAAATTACCAGATTTTATTTCAGATCTTCCCGTAGATGAATTCGTACGAGAGCTTGTCATAACTAATGCTTTTCAACCATTAGCTCGTTTTAGAGAAGCACAAAATCAGATTAGCACAAGCTTAAAAATATACATTGACGAAGTCACAGAAAATCGAGCCAGTGGCACGATTCATATTTTATACTCACATCAACAAATTCCTAAAATGGTAGAGCTTGCTGAAAATATTCATCAACCAATGAATCAATTTGTAATCGGTCAAACAAGAATTAAAACAATATTCTCAGACCTTGGCCAGACTCCACATTTACTGATCGGTGGTCAAACAGGGGGTGGTAAATCAACTTTCTTAAGATCATTTATCACAACTTTGTATACGCAGAATTTAAATTATGAATTTATCTTAATTGACATGAAAGGTGGATTAGAGTTTCAGCTTTTTGATAATCGAAGTCGCATATCTGTTCTTTTTGATAATAAACGAGTCAAGGAGCAGATCTCAAAACTAGATCAACTCTTAGATGAAAGGTTTCTGCTATTAAAAGAGAACCAATGTAAAGACTTGACGGAATTTTTAAAAATTGAATCAGGTAAACTAAAAATTCCAAAATCAATGAACAAGGTTCACTACCAATCCATGAACCGAGTTGTGATTGTTATTGATGAAGCTGCCGAATTGTTTTTATCGAGCACAAGATCAACCATATCTGACACTCAAGATATGACAAGAAAAGTGATTCGTTTGGCTGCACAAGGCCGCGCCGTAGGAATTCATTTAGTCATAGCGACCCAAAAACCAGATTCTAATGCCGTCAATTCACAAATCAAAGCCAATTTAACAGGAATTTTATCATTTCCGATGTCTACCCTTGGTGCGAGTATGTCAATTCTTGGTAATGGCCGGGCAAAAGAGCTACCAAACATCCCAGGCAGAGCTATTTGGAAAAATGGGTTAGATCAATTTGAAGTGCAAACGCCGTACATTAGCCCGGAGCAAGTAAAGCTTATACTTGATAAAATTTCACCATTAAAAGAAGCAGAGCTTTCATGAAAAAATCTAAATTTGCCATCACTGTTGATGATGATCATCTTTTATTAAACCTTTGGCGTTGGAAATTTTTAACGACTTCGATGATCTACAACGCAGTTTATAGCCACAGAACATTGACAGCCTGTTTTAAGAGATTAACTCGACTAGAAAAAAATAAGTTTATTGAATCTTTTGTATCTCAAGATGGAAAAAGATATTTTTGGCAGTTAACTGAAAAAGGCTACAAATCACTAATTTTTGATGACCAAAAAATAATTCAAGTTGGTTTTAAATCAGAAAATAAAAACCATGATGTTTTAGTGACTTTACTTCATTTTGGAATTTGGAAATCATTTTCTAATGCTAATAGTGCCATTTATACCGAACAAGAACTTCGTCGAATAGATCTTGAAAGTTACCCCGATTGGGTCCCACATACTAAACTTCATAGACCTGATGGTTATTTTAAAATTGACTTAACACTCTCAAATGATAAATCACTGGTAGCCATTGAAGTTGAACTCAATTTAAAATCAGCAGAAACATATATTGAACTTGGTCGATTCTATACTGATATGATAGGTATTCATCAAGTTATTTGGTTAGTAAAGTCTGAAACCGATGCTCATTTTATACTAAGAAATTTAATCAGAGGCTCAAGCAGTAAAGCCACAGAACATAGTTTCATAATTTTAAACCATTGGTTTCAAAGCCTTTGGCAAACTGAAATTTTCATTGGCAAAAATCAAAATCAAAGACTAGAAAAATCACTTGATCCAACACCGGTGACTTCACGGTCACAAATACCCGCTGAAGTACTTTTTGATTTTCGTAAAAAGTTAATGAATTCAACAACTTTAATCAATCAAACAAAAGCCATTCCCACATACAATAAGATTATAGGTTGTTAATCAAATGGAGATAAGAATAAAAAATAGAATTAAAAGCGTAAGTCTAAAAGTGGTAATATGTATTTATGTACTAATACTTATTTCATGTAGTACTACCAATAAAGATACCAGCTCCAATACAAGTCCAAAAATGACAAAAGATTTAAAAGCTCCTTTTCTGACTGCACCAAAAGTTAGAAAAGTTTGGATTCCTGAAAAAATTGAAAACGATAAATTCATTGAAGGACATTATATGTGGATTTTAGAAAAAACTTCTTCATGGAGTCAGTAATTATGGACAGCAAAAAAGTGATTAAAAAAATTGATCGCATAATTATAGACACAAATAACATGATTATCTTAAACAACATTATCAATCAAATTCGAAATGAGCTTGGGGATTTTATTAGTATTAATCCTAAAGTTATAGGCAATTTTATTTTAAAAAATCGTAGTTATTCATTATCAAAAGAGGAGATGGAACTGCTTAAAATTGAAAATCATGATATTATAAAAGCTCTTAAAAAAGCTACTCAAGAGGCTATTCGGCTTCGTCAAAATGGCCTCCAAATTGATTATGAAAATATTAAAGAAATTATTAGGACAGCTAGTGTTATTGAAAAAAGGTCTGAGACAGTGCCTCGCCAGCAAAAGAAAAAAGCGATTACTGAAAAAACAAATACAAATGCAATAGACTCAGCCTCAGTTGAGGATAAGAAGGCTACAGCGTGACTTTAAATTTCGTTATTTTTAAATTCAAAAAACCGTTTAAACTTATACAAATTAATCCTTTTTTATTTTTAAATTGAAGAGTATAAATAAACTAACAGTTCAGGAATTATCCTCAACTGAGTTCTTTGACAAATTAAAGTGGATTACAACAAAAGAAGCAGCTTCAATTTTAAGTATTTCTGAGAACGCTTTGCGAATTCTCGTTTATAGACGCAAAGTCAGCTTTTACAAATTCGGTAGCAGATTACGTTTTAATAAAGGTGAAATCTTATCCCTTTTTATTCGGAAAGAATAAAAATGATAAAATCATATATTAAAGATAGTAAAAAATTATACGAAGTTTTTGTAAGTGAAAGAAATCAGCAAGACAAACAAATTTCTAAGCGCAAAAGGGGTATTAATTCTGAACGAGAAGCCAAACAAGTTGAATTTGAATTAAAGTCTGAATTAAAATTAAATTGTTCTGCGGCTCCACCTATAAAGTGGAGCCATTGGAAAGAAGAAATTTTACTTAGAGTTAAAATAAAGTTCAAAAAAGCTACGCTTCAGAACTATGAAAGTTATATTAAAAAGTGGGTCCCTAAAAAATGGGATGGGTTAAACCTGAATCAAATCAGTTCTAAAGAAATTTATGAAGCCATTGAATTAACTAAAACTCATTTAAGTCCAGTTTCTCAACATACATTTTTAAAAATACTTAAGCGTATTTTTCAAGAAGCACTTGAAGGCGGAATTATCTCTGTGAACCCTGCAAAAAATATAAGTTTAAGAGTTCCTGAATCGAGTAAAAAAGTTTTAAATACCAGCGAAGTAGATGAGTTATTAAGAAATGCAAAAGACTACCGACATAGATTTTATCCGATTTGGTGCCTAGCCGTTAAAACAGGAATGCGTTCTGGAGAACTTTATGCGCTGACCTGGGGTGATGTGGATTTTGAAAGAAATCTTATTAGCATAAATAAGCAGTGGACGAAGAAAGATGGCCTAACGGATACGAAAAATCATGAAAATAGACTTGTACCTATAAGCTGTGATTTAAATGTTTTTTTGTTTGAACTTAAAAAGAATAATTCAAGTTCGGACCATGTGCTTCCGCACTTAACAGAATGGACTAATGGAGAGCAAGCTGCAGTTTTAAGAACGTTTTGTAAGGCTATCAATTTACCGCAAGTTAAATTTCATGACCTCAGAGCAACGTTCATTACAAATATGCTATCCCAAGGTGTTCCTCTGGTGAAAGTCATGAGTATCGTGGGTCACAAAAAAATGGAAACAACAGATATTTATTTGCGTTTGGCTGGAGTTGATATAAAAGGCGCTACTAATGCACTAAGTTATAGCCTTCCGATGAGTATAGATGTGGAGAATGTAATTAGTGTCAACTTTCAGAAAAGGTCTAGGTGACAACTGGTGACAGCCAAGATAAAATGTTCAAGCCATTCGGTGAGATAGGATAGTCCCGTCTCCCGCTCCAACATTCTTGTTGGTGACCTGTTAAACATGGCAGATTTGGTTAATCCATGCTGCAAAATAAAAATATTATTGCCGTAATTACTGCGGCCACCGGCGACCGAGTTGTTATCACTCAAACAGAATTAAAAAATCACGCTCAAAAACATTTTCCTAATTTACCACTTTATATTCTGATTGAATTTATTGAAAAAATTTTAAAAGAACCAGATCATATTTTACTTGATCCAGAAACAAACAAACACCTTCTATTCTATAGAATTGATGAAAAAAAGTATGTCGTCGTTGTCATTAAACGTACTGATGATGGCGTCTATTTTTCTTCTATTTACCCCACAGGTCAGGACATGCGAAGTAAGCATAAAAAATTTAAAAAGGTTAAAATATGAAAACACCAGAAATTTTTTTCAATCCAATCTGTGGATCAGGCCCAGCAGCAATTTACTTTCATGAGGGGCCTTACGGGGACGCCATTGAGTCAAATAATGAAATAGGCATAGGATTTTTTTCAAGATCTGGAGAATTACTTGCTGTTGAATTTGACGAAGTCATAGCTATTAAGGACACACAAATATTAGAGTTCAACTCAGCAATTGTTAAAATCGTAGCCAAGCAATCTAAAATTTCTTGCACTGTCACTTTGGTAAAGAAAAAAAATAACAAAAAAAAAGCGGCTTAGATTTTTTGCAAAACTAAATTTAAATAAGATCTTAAAAGCGTCAAACAATAAATTTCTTATGCAGTCGTTGAATAACCTCAGCACCATGTTCATTATCCACAAGAAAGCAAAAATTATGAATACTTGCGCCGTAACAAATCATGCGTACATTTACATCTTGTATTGTAGTAAAAATATCTTTGGCTAAGCCTGCTGTATGGATAATATTATTTCCAATCAAAGAAACCAGCGCTAGATTTTTTTCCACTAAAACATCTGCTATATCAGCTAATTCATTTAATAAATTTTCACTTAAAATTTCTGTAGAATCAATTGTTACTGTCACTGAAATTTCAGATGTCGTGATTGCATCAATCGATATTTTATGCTGATTAAAAATTCGAAAAACTTGAAACAAAAACTCATGGGTTTGAAGCATTTCAGGTGTTGATAGTGTAATTAAAGTTTGTTTTCTTCTTAAAGCCATAGCCCGAATAAGGGGGCTACTTTTAACGTCTTTTCTGACCCAAGTTCCTGGCAATTGAGGTTCAAAACTAGAGGCTACTAGCACTGGTATATTTTGACGAAGCGCCGGTAGCAAGGTCGCAGGATGTAGAACTTTAGCTCC
>JAYUJM010000134.1:0-4633 GCA_043765175.1 Pseudobdellovibrionaceae bacterium
AAAGATCAACAGAATTTCCCTGCCTTGGCGCTCCTACTGCACCAGTGCCATTCAAAGATGCTTGATAGATCCAATTATCATTACTATTTATATAAACTTGGGTTGTTCCAACTCCAGTTGAATAGTAAAAAGCACCTACTAAAATAGTTTTTGCATCAGCACTAATTTTTACTGATCCACCAAATCTAGCAGCACCGCCAGAAGTTACTGTTAACTTGCTTCCTAACTGAGCCCAGCTTGATCCACTTCTTTTAAAAATCCAAGCAGCACCTATAGCTGAGTTATCACCAGTACCACCTATTACTAAATAATTTCCATTTCCGCTTAAACTAACTGAGTAGCCCTGACTTGACATTCCTATAGCTCCAGTTCCGACTAACTTTCCACCTTGTTGCACCCAATTTAATCCAGATTTAACAAAAATAAATACTGCACCTAAGTTACTACTATCTGATACTGCCCCTACAGCAATTGTGTTACCGTCGCTACTAATTGCTACTGAATAGCCTTGCTGAGCAGATCCACTTGCACCAGTAGCTACAAGCTTAGTACCAGTTGTATTCCATGAATTTCCAGTTTTTGAGTAAACCCATGCAGCTCCAGCATTAGAATTATCTGCTTGTCCACCGACTACTAATGTACTTCCGTCTGCACTTAAGGCGGTTGATGCTGCAAAGTTTGGAGAACCAACATTACTGGTTGGATTAAAAATATTACCTGTTTGAATTGGACTAAAAATTTTGTCTAACTTAATAAAGGATTTTCCAGTATTAATACTAAGTGTATTTGTTATATTATTGATCTGTATCTCACCACTGCTTTGGTTTGTAGCTAATACTTTAATAGATCCTGAATCTACGCTTATAACTGGAACTGAAATTCCTCCAATAGTTACAGAATCAGCTAACCCGAGATCATTTTTAGTTGATTGAATATTAAGAAGAGTTCCCGAACTACCACTAGTGGGTGTTACTGAATAAACTTCAACAATACCACCACCTACGGAAGCATCTCCATTACCTGATGATGCTGAATTACAAGAAGATAAAATCCATGTTATACAAATAAATAGTAGGATTTTTAATCTGAACATTTAAATTCCTTTCAAATAAGCCTTAGTTTGTAAATAACTTCTACTTCAAGCAATCATACAAAATGATAAACTTGAAAGAAATTCAATTAAACTAAATACAGTTTTTTAGCTAACTTTTTTATCGTCAGAATTTTGAATTAACTTTTCATTTACTAATTGTGTATTTGCTTCAGAGCGCTTTTTTCTGAATTCTTTAATTTCCTCTGAATTTTTTGCAATAACTAACAAAGAGCAAAATGAAGTAAAGCAAACAGTTAAAAAAGTAGCGATAACTGCTATTACTAAAGTAAGAAAACTTCCTAATTTAGGTAAAGTTGAATCGTAGGACCAATTCCAAATAAAGTATCCTGAATATGGTATGAATCCAAAAATCAAAACTAAGCCGAATCCTAGTTCAAAAATGTCTTCAATAAAATTTATTAATTTATTCATTAGCTTTTTTAATCCCTGCTTTAATGCCTTCTCTGTAAGGTGTACTATTATAAGGAGTATAGGGCTCATAAGGACAATATGGAACATATACACTTTCACCTTTAATTGTTTTAAATCCTTCTTCGAATCCATTACAAAACTCAGAAGCAAAAGCCATTAATGGTGTTAAAAACAAAATGCATAAAAACTTTTTCATAAAATCTCCTATTCAATTTTTTTTAAATAAACATCGTACTTACCAAATGAAATAAATTCGACAGCCTCAGCCTTTTGTTGCTTAGGTTTATCAAAGATTGAAGGGTCTTTTTCAAACACTAATTGATCAACACTTAAGTTAAAGTAATCAGCTAGTATTTTTAATTGCTCAATTCTCTTTGGAGAATTGCCAGCACACCAATCGGCAATTGTGCTTTTAGGCAATTTTGTTTCTTTTGAAAGTTTTAAAACATTCAATGATCGAGTTCGTAATAAATACTTAAGATTTAATTTTAAATTCACCAGTCCTATATCGACTGATTTTTCGGTTACTTTATCTAAATCCGATGAATCGTCATTAATCATGCTTTTTACCGCTTAGTCGTTTATTATTTCCGGTTAACCGTTTAAATCATTTCATATACTACAGTCACTGAAATGTCTCAGGTGGTTTCATAAGTCACCCCGGCACCTACATTTTGAAACGACTTAGCTGCTCGGCAAATAGTTGCAGCACTTACTCCGATGAGTTTTGATATCTCAATATAAGTTAAGTTTTGACTAAGCAGCTGCTTTAGCAAATCAGTGTTAATCTGCTTTTTAGGAGCACCAAAGATCTTACCCTTCAACTTCGCATTAGCAATGCCTGCTTTTACTCTTTCTTTTGTGACTGTTCTTTCGAGCTCCGCGACCGCGCTGAGAATTGAAAATACAAGCCTACCATGCGGAGTATTTGAATCTAATTGTTCAGTGATACTTATAAAGCCGACCCCTAAAAAAATCATTTCATCAAGTGCAGTTAAAAGATGAGTTGAACTGCGAGCAAAACGACTAAAACTGTAAACTATCAACATACTTATTTTCTTACTCCGAATATCAATCATCATTTTATCTAGACCTGGCCTACTAATTTTAGCTCCGCTAATACCTTCGTCCTGATAGATAATGTAGTTTGTAATATTTTTTTGTTCACAATAAATTCTAATAGCTGTCATTTGAGATTCCGTTGATTGATCTTTCGTAGAGACTCGAAGATAGATCGCGACTTTAGTCATAAATACCTCTTCATATAAATATACCTAATTTTACGGTATATTTAAAGCGATAGGTATAAAATAGGTATATATTGAATATATTACATTTGAGTGTAATAATTTAGGACATGAGTAAAAAAGAACTGAATTTGAAAATTAATGGGAAAGCGATACTAGACAAGCTTGATGGATACAGCGACCGCGAAAAGACATCTTTATACTTGTCTAAAAGTCTAATGAAACAATTTAAATTAGCCTTAGGTGATAGATCTGCATCACAAGCAATTGAGTTGCTAATGGATGCTTTTCTTGGAACTGTCGACAAGAAAAACTAATATTACAGGGGGCTATGATGGCTATAACATCAAAAAATATTAGACTCTGTAAAGCGTATCTTAAGCTTTTAAAACTAATAACCTTTTCAAGGTGGCTATAGAATGAGTGATAATGAAAATAAACTGTTTAAATATAGTGACTATGAAAATGAAACTTCTAGAAATATCTTTTTTTGGGTTCTAGATGATAATATTAAAAGCCTATCGAAACTAAAATCAGTTGAAGCTGAAAATCTAATTAGTTTTACCAAACTTTTTTACGATAACTCTGAAATTTTTCAATACGAGTCGATTAACGAATTAATGCTGTTCGTCGTTAGTTGGATCGAAAGCGCTGAAAATGATTTTATTAATAATAATATTATAGACACAGGAGTTAGTTTTTTAAAGACCTTTCATGATTTTCCTGCAGATCATGATTTAGCTAAAAAATGCTTATTTGATTTTCAAAAAAACTTCTTCAACTGCTATAAATCGAATAAGTCAATATATAATTCATTTATTAGCGCATCTGAAAAAATTGATGAAAGAGTAATTCAAATTTTATTAAGCACTGATTCAAAAAAAGACCTTAATACTCTATTTAGCATAATGGGATTCATAAAAGACTTTGAATCTACTATTAATTTACTAGACGCTTGTTTAAAACAAAATATTACTTCGACTATTCATACAATAATTAAAAAATCAATTTATCCTAAGCGCGAAAAAGAATATAGTCTTTATGATAAATCAGTCGATCCTGGCAAATTAGTTGATTACAATGAGCTTTTATCAGCTTTATTAAGCAATAGCTTAATTAATATTCCAATAATAAATACCACTACAGATAATTTAGAATTAAATAATTATATCGAAAGATTGAAATCTAAATCTGATTATAAAATCCTAAGAATAGGACAATTTATTAAAATTGTGTGGAGGGCTAAAACATACATGTATAAATCAACTAATGGTTTTTTAATGATTGAGTTCCTAATAAACAGATCTAATAATTCTTTTGTTTCAATTCAAGATCTTTCAAAATTAGCGTTGAACGAATATGTTCCTATAGAAACTAATCAAAAAAATCCAAATTTAGACTCTTCCCTTGCAATTTTAAATAGACAATATGAGTTTGCTAAGGATACTGAGGATTTCGCTAAAGCAAATTCAATACTTGCAGTAATTAAAGATTCAGAAAATCAAGAAAAAAAAGCTTCACCGACAGTTGAAAAAGCAAGAATCAGATTTAAAAATGCAATTAATCTGTCAATCGAATATATTCATGCTGATTGCCCTGAATTAGCAGAACATCTTAAGGTCGAAATTAGCACTGGTTACAACTTTAAATTTAAAAATTCTGCAAAAATACCTTGGTGTTAGGCGCTTTCTAACAGTGTTAGCCATTTTCTAACCCTAACAGGTTACTCGCATAATTAAGTGTGAGTTAACTGAAAGGGTCCAAAAATGACCAAAAGTTTGTCAACCAAAGAAACTGAAACAAAAACCGCATTGATTCAAGGGGGAGAGGAAATATTACCTAACCTTTGTATGAAAGATAA
>JAYUJM010000135.1:0-16111 GCA_043765175.1 Pseudobdellovibrionaceae bacterium
AACCTAATAAAGCAACAGGTAATAAGATAGAATCATCAAAACGGCTACCGCTATCAAATATTTTAATGGGTTCGTCATTTTTAAGCGCTTCAACTGAAAATCGGCCAACTGACCCCCATGCTACTTCTTTATTTTTTTGATAGATCACAAATACTTCTGCTGCATTTTGATAAAGATCTTTATTTTCAGACCTAAATATTTGATCGTTGGCCAATAGCAAAGCGACTCTGATTTTATTTGCTAATGAAGAATAACTTTCTAAATAATCAAAGGGGCTGGTTAATTCTAAATCAGCTTCAATCGAAGATAAATAATGGCTTATTTCATCTGAAATTTTCTGGCAAATCTCAGATCCATTCCAAGCTCTTATATATATGATCAAGTGATCATTTAATAACAAAATTGTTTCCGTGTGTGGCATCCTATAAACACCGCTTGAAGTTCGATTTGAATAGATCACTAATAAACACCGTATTTTTTTAGTTTAACATAGGCTTTTCTATAATATTCACCATCATCTAAATCCAATTCTATAATTTTTTTCCATTTGTCTTTTGCTCCAGGACGGGTTTCATTACCTTCAACATAACCAAAACTTTCGTCTACAATTGATTCTTGAAAAATAACCATTGCTTGCAATCGAATTTCGTTTTGATATTTTGCAATTTTATCTTTGATGATAACATTTTCAGGATCATATTTTTGAGCTTCTCTCAAAGCAAGTATTGCAGCTTTAAGCTGACTGTTTTTTATCGCTTCTTCGGCAGCATTTAAACTGATACTTGATTGGTTTTCAATAGCTTTCAAAATTAATTTAATTTTTCGCTCTGCTTTTATTTTTAAGGATTCAGGATCTGGCAGGTCAGATTTTTTTACAATTTCATAAGCTGAAATTGCTTTATATGGTAATCCTTCATTCCGTATTTTTTCAGCTGCATCGTATAATTTTTGAAGTTCATAAGCTTGTTCTTTAAGTTTAGCAACGTCTTGATTTTTACTATTCTGTTGTTCAATAATCGATTTTACTTGAGCACTAATTCTAGCTATCTCCGGATGCTCAGGATTTAATGCAATCGCCTCAGACATGCAATTAATAATTCTTTCTTCAGTAATTTCTGGATTAATTAACTTTTCACACTCTGCAGTAATTTTTCTAATTTTAGCTTCGTTCTCGGCTTTTTCTTTAGCCTCTTCTTCTTCAGCTTTTTGTTGAACAATTGTTTGTTCATTCGCTAATACTTCTGCTAGTTTTTGCTTCGAATCTAAGTACCCTTCAGACAAAATCAAATGTAAGTTTTGCAAACTATCTTTTGCCATTTCATTCAAAGATTGAATCATTTCAGATTGTGCTTTTTCGTAAAGTTCTTGCACTTTTTTTTGCTTCTCAGGAGTTAATTTTGAAAATGGATCAGTATTTACAGCCACTGCTGGCTTTTGTATAACTTCAACTTCTTGTTTATTTAAAAATTCACTCAAAAAATAGGATCCACCTAAAAATAATAAAATGACCGAAATGAGCAAAGGAGGACTTGATTTGACCTTTTGATATAAATTTTTTTTAGCTTCTACAGGAGTTACCGTTGAATCCTGAAAACTGTAATATTGACTATTTGCTAAGGCATCATTAGGTAAAGGCATTCCTGTAAATGGACCGCCTGGTATGTTCAGATCTTGATGAGCTAAATTAGTTTGCTGAGATTCATTAGATTGAAATGTTAATGGCTGATTTTGTCCTAAGTGATCAAAATTGACTTCTTCTATTGGTGCTTGTAAAAAATCATTTTCTATTTCAATAGGTGGAACTTCAATTTTTTCAATTCGGTATTGAAAGTTTGGATCATGTAATTCAAAGTACATCACATTATCTAGAACAGTAATTGAGTCTCCACTTTTGATAGGCATAGGATCTGTAGTTGAAACAACGGAACCATTTAAAAAAGTTCCATTAACACTATCCATATCAATAACAGTATAAATACCATTAATTTTTCTGATTTCGAACTGACGGCGACTCACTCTTTGATCGGGAATTATGATTTGACATGAAGAATCGCGACCTGCTACCCAAATGTCTCCAAAATCGAGTCGCAACATTTCTCTGATATCACCCTGACTTGAAAGCATTTTTATAAAGGGTGTTTGCTGAGTTACGCCTATAACAGTTTTATCAGTTTCATTAATACTGATAGCAGAAGAAACATCTGGAACAGCAATTTCTTCTTCAGTAATTTCACTAAATATAAATTCATAGGGAGGAATTTGAAATATTTGACCGTGATCTAAGACAATTGATTCCAAACGTTGCCCGAGAGAAAATATTTCTCCGAAGCGAGTTAGCGAAAGTACTTTCCAACGACTATCTTCAAATTTAAGTTTAAAATGTTCTCGTGAAATACCTTTTTCAGGTTGTAATCGGATTTCGCAGCTCTCTTTTCGGCCACCTATGTACTCACGATCCTTGACTAAGACAACTTCGCTGATCAAAGTTCCACGTAAATTAACTTTTAATCTAGACATTACCTAACGCCCTCAATTGCAAATTCACATTTTTTCATCATATTTTCTGCTATTTCAAGCTTAATGTCTTTAGATTGCCCTTGCAAGACTTCTTTACTAGATAACATTTCAACTGCTTGTTTAAACTGAGAAAAACAGAGTTTAAAATTATTTGATTCATAATAAGCTTGTCCTAAGTCAAGCTTTGCCGAAACTATTTCATCAAAGCGTATTTGAGCCAATCGTAAATATCGTTTTGCTAAAATATGCTCGCTATTCAAATTAAGCACTTGTTGAAAATATTCTTGTGCTTGACTATATTTTGCTAAGTTAAATGCTCGCATTCCTTTGTTAAAATTTTCTTCCGATCTTAAGTACGCAGCAGACTGTTTCCTTTTATAATTTTCATCAATTTTTTTAATTTCAAGATCCGAATTTTTTGATTTTAGTTTCATTTCAACTTCATCTTTATATGTTAATAGACTTTTTTTTGACTTCAAAACATCTTCACTCTTTTGATTAAAGTAAAAATAGGAAGTACTGATTATTAAAAGAACTAAAATTAAATAAAATCTAATTTTTGCATTTTTTACTGGTCCATCAACTGATACTTTTGAGTGAGTAGGCTTATTATAATGTAAATGATTCGAAATTGGTTTTTCTATTTTATATTGTGGTTGTAGTGGTTGTGTTATTTTTGGCTTATTTAATGCCGCTTCTTGCAACTGAACAGGTTGCTTTTTAATTTGAATATCTTGTTTTTTTGGAATGACCTCAACAGGCGTCACACTATTTTGACCATCAACTTGAATAAAAAACTCAGAGTCTCCAATTTTAAATACGGAATTATGAGAAAGTTTCCAACGAACAATTGGTTCGTTATTTATTATAACTGGATTTTTTTGACTCAAATTTACAATTTCAATATCAGTTTTATTTAATTCGATATAAGCATGTTGACGACTAATCATAGGATCGTTAACAAGTATAATATCGTTTTCAGGAGAGCGGCCGATTGTAATTTTATTTTTAAAAAAAGAAAAGCGCTGTCCTTCATGTGGTCCTGTTTGGATCACAATTTTTAAACTTAAAAAAGAGTTTAATTTAAGCGCTGTTGACACTTCAACCTGTCGCTATCTTATTAAGAGTTAGAATAAAATATTCTGGTAATGCTTGATCAGATAAAAAAGCTTGAATATTAATTTCACACTCAAATTGTGAAAATGGAATACGATCAAAATGCTTTTGATGTGGAAATTCTATCGATTTCGAAACTAATGCATCTATGTTTTGCATTAAAGCCGCATCTGTAATGACATCATAGTTTTTTTGCAAAACTGAGTCTTTGTGCATTTGTGAAATGTCTTCAAAAGCTGCATTAACTGCAATTATAGTTTTATTATTATTAATAATAATTGTTGGTTGCTGAATCAAATCAACCATCTTATTAAATTCTATATCTTTACTATAGCCAAAATTAGAATTTTGTTCGTTTGATTGATTCTGGGTTATTCGACTTAACATCAAGTTAACATTAGAAACTACCTTTTGAAATGCTGGATAATCAAAGTAAATTTCCGTTCGATCTAGCTTGTCTTTGAGTGCTTGATCAACCTGCTTATTTAATTGATTTAAAGGATATTGAATTAATTTTGAAAATATAAAATATAAAACTAAACCAAATAAAGCTGAAATAGATAATGTTTGCATAAATAAACTTATAAATCGCCCATCATCAACATTTAAGCTACTGACATCATAAAATACGACAGCATGATATTTAACTTTAACTTCACCTGTATTTAAATCATAAGCTCCGATAGGTTGACTGGCTCCAATTGTTTTGGAATCTACTCTTAAGACCATCGATTTTTGTTCTTTTCGAATTTGACTAAACATTGGACGTGAAGCTTCTCGTCCAACAATTTCTGTTGGCGCTATAATTGATCCATCTAACTGTGAAATAATTAAGGCCTCGGTAATACCTTCTTCTTTTTGCGCCTCAGAAACATTAAGTTGTGAAAACTGATCTGTTGAAAGTGCCGTTTCATTTAAAATTGCAAGAGTTCGAGCAATAGTTTTGGCTCGCTTACTTGCTTCGATAAAATTTGATTCTTGAATAATAGTTGACAAAGGAAACAATGAAAGCGTTGTTACGATAATTGAAAAAGTTAGAATAAATCCAAGCAAAATATGTTTAAAAGGAAAAATAGCACACATGCTATAAAGCATGCCCATAGCTACGTTTTCAATATAATCATTTATTTTTTTGTTGAGCGAAACTTCATTTTCTGCTAACGGGTTAAAGGAAGAAACATTTTCTTCAATGTTTGTTACAGGATTTAAATTATCTGCCATCTGTAATTGTGGATAAGTAGTGGCTATTTGATTTTCTGCTATTTGAAGCGCATTAGATCCACTTGTTATATTTGGCAACGATGGCTGATAATTTTTAGTAACTAGCGAATGATTTAATTTTATTACTTTGTTTGTTTCATCAGTTTGTGTTTTTTGTTGAGCCGTTGGAATAACATCCATAATAATATCAAATAAGCTTAATTTTGATCCTAACTTAATTAATGCATTCTGAACCTTGACTCCATTTACAAATGTTCCATTGCTTGATTTTAAATCTATAATCATCACTTTATTTTTATAAACGTGAATCTCACAATGTTCTTTAGAAATTCCGACAGACATGACTTGTACGTCACAATGTGTTCCGCGGCCGAAAATATTTTTTCCACGTTTTAATTCATAAATTTTTCCTGCTTGAGGGCCAGTCAAAATTCTAATTGACCACATAAAGTTGATCTCCGGGTTGAATATTAAACTCTTCAATTTTTCCAGTAGGCAGTTCTATCACTGAGTAAGCTGTCCATACAGGTCCAGCTACTCGAAATGGCTTTATATTTTTTGAAATTTTCTTTACGACCATTTTTTTATCTAAAAATAAACAGTCGATACTAAATTTCATAAAAAATGTATGAATATTATTGCAGGGCTTGATCCACAATCCTTGATTATACGGTAATTTTGAATGATTCAAAAGGCCGCGTAAACGTTGCCAAAAAGTTAAGGCTTCTTCTAAGTGATCAATAATTAAATCTGCTTGTTGTTGAGAAGTCATTTTGTAAAGCTGATAAGGTAATTGATTCATTACTGACCGCCACCATACATCATGCTGACCGCCACGGGGCCAAAAACCATTAAAAAAACTGCAGGTAAAATAAATAGCATAAGCGGTATCATTATTGTTTGTGATGCTCGAGCACCTGCTTTTTCAGCTCGAATAAATCTTTCTAAACGCATTTGAATGGATTGATCTTTTAAAACTTGGACTATACTTGCACCTGTTGACTCGGCATCAATTAAAATAGCCACGAAACTTGTTATTTCTTGCATATCTAAACGAAGGGCCATCTCTTTCAAAGCATCTGTTTTTGAAGATCCAATTTTTATATCACGGAGAACTATTTTAAATTCTTCAGCTAAAACAGAATTTTGTCCCTCAGCTTTATCAACTATTTTTTGTATAGCACCAAAAAAATCTAATCCAGCTTCTACTGATAATGATAACAAATCGATAAAAAAAGGCATATCGATTCTTACGCTTAACTCACGCTTTTTTTTTGAAGCAATACAATGAAGTTCTGGCATTTTAAAACCGATCAAACCAAGACCCACCAAAACGAGTGGTGCAAAACCAAGATCCAATGAAAAATTCATGATCAATAAAAAACATGGCATAGCTATCCCCAAAAAAAGCTGCAAACCAATAAATTCATCTTCATTCATTTCGCTAGCTAATCCACCAACCTTAATAAGATGTTGAATTTTTTTTCTGTAGTTCTTAGATTTAATTTTTGCTGCGTGCTGCATTGTAAACTGATGCACTAATGGACGACAAATATTAATAACTCCATTTTTCGACTTAATAGGTTCATTACCACTGGCCCAGGATAATTGACTTTCGCCAGGTTTACCTGCTAATAATGATGAAATAAATAAGTAAACTGCAATACCTGCCATTAACAAACCTGCTATCAGCATTAATTCTGCACTACCCATGCGACCTCTTTTCATTCATACTAAATTCAGAAAATGAAAACTTTAATATTAGCTTCCCAATCGCCACGAAGATCGCAAATTTTAAAAAATAACAATATTTATTTTGTTCCATATCCAGTTTATGTATCGGAAATTTCTGACAAAAACCTAAGTATAAATGATCAAATAATTGATATCGCCCGAAGAAAAGCTCATGCTTGCCTAGACCAATATCCTCACTTACAAGACGAACATCTTATATTATCTGCTGACACTATGGTTTGTATTGATAATGAGGCCATTGGAAAAGCTGAAAACCGAGCTGAAGCGTTTAATACTCTTAAAAAATTATCTGACCAAACACATTTCGTTAAAACAGCAATTCATTTACTTGATGTCCTAACAAAAAAAGAAGTGTCTTATATTGAAACATCTGACGTTAAATTTAAAAAATTATCTGATCTTGAAATAGAAACATATTTAAATTGCGGGGAATATACAGATAAAGCAGGATCTTACGGATTACAAGGAAAAGGAAAAAATTTAGTCAAAGAAATTTCAGGTGATTATAATAATATTATTGGTTTACCTTTAAATGCTTTGTTAAAAATACTTAATGATTATCAATGGAATCTAAAAAATGCTGTCTGAACTAAAAAACTTAATCAAGGAAAATCAAAATATTCTTGCTGTTAGCAAATTACAACCGATCAACAAGATTATAAATTTATACAATCAGGGACAAACTCACTTCGGAGAAAATTATATTCAAGAAGCACTTGCTAAAATCGAATCCCTTAAAGACTTGAACATAAAATGGCATCTTATTGGACCCATTCAATCTAATAAAATAAGATATTTAAATTCTAGTTTTGAATATTTACATTCAGTTGATTCATTAAGAACTGCAAAATTAATTAATGATCATTGCATTAAGAAAAATTACATTCAGAAAATATTTATTCAAATTAATATAGCTAATGAAGACTCTAAATCAGGTTTTACAAAAGAAAATTTTATTTTAAATTGGTCAGAATTAGTTTCTATGAAAAACATAAATATAATTGGTTTAATGTGTATGCCACCACTTAAAAATAATGAAAATCAGCTGCAGATTTATTTTTCTGAAATGAAACTTTTGGCTGCTAAATATAATTTAAATGAACTTTCAATGGGAACAAGTGCAGATTTTAAAATTGCGCTTCAAGAAGGTTCAACTTGGATACGAATCGGCACAGCTTTGTTCGGAGAGCGTACAAAATCTTAACTCACTAAGTAACTCATTGCTTTATGATTTATTCCTGCAATAATATTTTCATGGAACATCCCCTACTTAAAATAGCAAAAATTGGCTTTATCGGTGCAGGCAATATGACTCAATCTTTGATTCAAGGTTTAGTCGATACAAAGACTGTTAAATCAAGCCAAATCTATGCTTCAAATAGAACTCCTGGTAAATTAAATAAACTCAAAGAAAAATTTAATATAAATACATTTCAACTGAATGAAGAAATTATTCAAAACTGTCAAATAATTATACTTGCAGTTAAACCACAAGATTTAGCTGCTGCACTTCAAGGCTTATCAGATCAATTCACACCAGAACAAATTATTATTTCATTGGCTGCAGGATTTAACATGGATTCCCTTGAAAGACTAATTACTGAAGGACGCATTTTTAGATTGATGCCAAACACACCTTCGCTGATCAATCGAGGAGTCATCGGATTACTGACTCGAAAAAATGACGAAGCTGCAACTGATATGATTAAAAGTCTATTCGGCCATCTGGGAATGATCGTCGATACAGATACAGAAGATAAATTTGATGCCTTAATGGTTTCATGTTCAAGTGGAACTGGATTTGTTTATGAATTGATGATGTATTGGCAAGATTGGATTTCTGAGCGTGGATTTGACGATGAACAAGCACGTCAAATGACAATTGAGACTTTCGCTGGTGCCTCTTTGTTGGCAGCCCAATCAATTGGAACAGAGCTTGAAAATCTTCAACAAAAAGTGGCCTCTAAAAAAGGGGTTACCGCAGCTGGATTAGAAGCTATGCGAGAACAAGAAATAGAACGCACGCTTCGAATTAGTTTTGAAAAAGCTTCAATGCGATCAAACGAAATACAAAAAATGAATAAATAGATATCGTTAGTAGTTTAAAGTCTACTTTAAACTACTCATGAGTACATTAAAGTAGACTTTAAACTACTCATATAATAAATTACTTAGATATGAGTAAAAAATCAAGATACTTAACATCTATAATTGATTCTATTTTACCTAAAAAAATGATTTTTTTAGGAGGACCTAGGCAAGTTGGCAAAACTACACTTAGTCTTCAATTTTTAGATCCATCAAACATAAAAAATTCAGCCTATTTGAACTGGGATCGAACTAGCGATAAATCTTTAATTTTAAAAGACAAATTTATATTAAATTCAAAAGTTATTATTTTTGATGAAATTCATAAATATACTAAATGGCGAAATTTAATAAAAGGCCTTTACGATAAATTAAAAGAAGATCATCATTTTATTGTGACTGGCTCAGCTCGTTTAGATTACTTTCGAAAAGGTGGCGATTCATTACTAGGACGATATCGATACTTTAGATTGCATCCACTATCATTAAATGAACTCAATAAAATACCAAATAAAAAAGACTTAGCCAAGCTTATGAAGTTCAGCGGTTTTCCTGAGCCCTTCTACCAAGAAGATGAAAATGAGCATCGTATTTGGCAAAAAGATAGAATGGTTAAAGTCATTAGCGAAGATTTACGTGATCTTGAAAATATTAAAGAAAACTCACTTGTTTTATTATTGGCAGAAATATTACCAACTAAAGTTGGATCACCACTTTCTATACAAAGCCTGCAAGAAGATATAGGCCCATCACAACCAACACTTCAAAAGTGGATTACAGCACTTTGTGCCCTTTACTACTGCTATGAAATACTACCCTTTGGAAGCCCCAAAATTAGAGCTGTAAAAAAACTAAAAAAAATATACATGTGGGATTGGACTCAGGTCGAAGAAGCAGGATTCAGATTTGAAAACTTAGTCGCTAGCCATTTATTAAAATACTGTCACTACATCGAAGACACCGAAGGTCATGACATGGAATTAAGATATCTTCGTGATACCGATGGTCGCGAAATTGATTTTGTAGTTTTGAAAAATAAAAAACCAATGTTTGCGGTTGAATGTAAATCAGGTGAAAAAGAATTATCAAAACATATTAAATATTTTAAAGAACGAACAACAATACCAGCATTTTACCAAGTACACATGAAAGATAAAACTTATGGAATACCTGCGCACGGGAAGGTGTTGCCATTTACTGATTTTTGCAAAGAATTGGGTTTAGTTTAATTTCAAATCCGATCATTTCGCATCCATAACATATGATCGGCTAATACAACCCAAGCCATCGCTTCAACCACAGGTAAGGCACGAATGACTATACAAGGATCGTGTCGACCTTTTTTTGCAATATCCATAATTGATGAAGTTGGCTTGAAAGCTATATTAAAAATAATTTCTTCACCTGTTGAAATGCCACCTCTGATTCCCCCATAATTTGAAGAATCGGCAACATCATGAAATTCAGAACCTTTTTTATCAATTGCTGAAAATCCTGCACCAAATTCAAAACCTTCCACAGCACCAATTCCTAACATAGCTGAAGCTAAATCAGCTTTTAATTTATGAAAAACAGGTTGTCCTAAATTTTTTGGTGGATTTAAAATTTTACACTGAACAATACCACCATAACTTTCACCTTGTTCTTTTGCCTTGTTTAAAAAATCATGAATTAACTCTGGCAACTCACTTCTAAAATTAATCTTATGTGGTCCGATTTGGATTGGTTTTGCTAACACACTTAATGCAGAATCAACATGATTCACATACATTTGTGCAAAGCTTCCCGCAATAACTCGATTTATTGTTTCACGTCCAGATGATCGTCCACCACCTCGATGATCTGCATGTCCAAATTTATTTTTCCAAACGTCATCAGCATGCCCTATTCGCGGATTATTTTTAATTTCATCATAATCCTCTGAGTGTTGATTATTATTTTTTACAACAACAGCAATGGGAGTTCCTAAAGTTTTATTTTCAAATACACCACTTAATATTTCAGGCTGATCACTCTCTTCTCGCGCGCTTGTAATTTTACTTTGACCTGGCTTTCGACGATTCAGCTCTTTATTTAAAAGCTCGTGATTAAAAGTAATACCGGCTGGAATACCGTCTATGACAACACCGTAGGCGGACCCATGACTTTCACCAAAACTTATAAACTTAAAATGCTGTCCAAAAATATTTGCACTCATTCGCTATCCTTCCAAAATTTTAACTGATGACGAGCTTGTTCATAAAACATTTCATGTCCTGATATATATTGAGCACCGCTTTTTTGTACAAACTCTTTAGCCATAGAATCATCTGTATAATTTAAATCAACTACATACATTGGGCTTAAATGCTCTGGAATTTTAATATTTTCTAATCTTGGCGCTGCCCAGATGACAACATCAGGATCTTCACAAAAATCATTCTTATCGCGCGGCTGACTCGTTTGAGCAGAATAGAAAAATAATTTTAAATGAGTTTTTCTTAAAGAAACTAAGATGTCCCCTCCACCCCAAACGACAATTCTTTTCAATTGAACTTGAGGAATTAAGTTCATCAGTTTTTCAAAACCAAAATCATCAGTCGAAGTACCGATCCATTTATTATTTTTCTTATAAAGAGTATTTAAAGCTTCTGTGCTTTGACATATGCTTGAAGCTAAAGATTTTAACGGACTTGTGACAGCAGCCTTTACTAAACCTAGTTTTTCTAAGAATTCAAAAGCTGACTTAAAATCTTGTTTCTGTATATTAATAGCTAAAAATAACTCTTTGCAGTTTTCTTCATGATTAAGGGGCGTTAAAGAGTGACAGACTGGCGAACCAATAATTGCAGCAAAATAATTCACTGGCTTCTTGATATTAAATTGCAAGTAATCAAAAAGACGCGGCTGATCTAAAATATTATTTTTGAATCTTAAAAAATTTATTTTCTGCTTATTTATTATTAAAGTACGATACCATCTCCAGAGATTTTTTCCTTCAACAGATCTGGGAAGAAAACTTCTGTTTTGTGAATCTTGCGACTGCCAATTGTGACCTTTAATCAAATCACTCCAATGATCAACTATAGGACAAAGCTTCTGATGAAGTTTTTTGTATTTTTTAAATTCTTTTATTCCTTGATCTACAGAACCATCATGAATAGAAATAATGGGGTTATATTTTAGAACTTCTTCAGTTGGAGTGCCTAGTTCTAAACTCCAGTCATAAATAATATGTTCACTTTTCAGAGCAAACACATCAATGTGGTTTCTGTAGGATATTAATAAATTTTTATGAAGATTTTTTTGTACTATTAAATGAATCTCTTCAACATTAAATATATCGGTTCTCAATTCAATATTTAAAAAATTTTCAATATTATCATTCGATGAAGTCATGGTAATGTAGCATTCGTTTATATTCGTTTGACTAAGAATATTTTTCTCAAGATGATGAAACTCTATAATTCCCTCAGGCATATGATAAACAACATTTGCTCTTTGAATAAAATTTTTATTTCTTAAATTAAATAATTTTATTGATTCTTCGATCGCCGAAAGTTCTGGTATTAATCGAGGTCTGTTTAAGAAAATTCTGCCTTGTGAATCAGTTTCTCGACTAACTAACACGACCTCGATATCATCTTCAATTAACAAAACATTAAATCCTGCACCTACAGAAATAACAAAATTAGAATTTTCAGTGACAATTTTTTTAAAAACAATTATTTCAAGATTTCGAAAACTTTCCTCACCTTGATCTTTAAAAATATCTTGAATTGTACAGTTTTCAAATTTTTCAATTTCAGAATCTAAATCAAAAGTTAAAAATTCTGGAAAATATACCTGATGTCGCTGCAGCAATGCAGTCTTACCAACTCCTCGATGACCAATCAATACTCGCTTCATATATTAAGACCAATGTGTTTATAAAACTGAGGATAACTTTTTGTAATACAATACGGATTTTTCAACTGCAAAGGAAAGCCTTTCAAAATCAATAAACTTGCTGCCATTGCCATACGATGATCATTTTCTGGGTCAAAAAATAAAATGTTTTTTAATAAATGAATACGCTGAGGTTCTCCGTGCACAACTAATCCGTCACTCAATATTTCAGCTTTAAAACCTGATATCCTTAACAGCTCCGCAGTTTTTTGAATACGATTAGATTCTTTAAGAACTAATTGTGCGGCTCCATACAATCGACTTGTTCCGCTTGCAAAAGAACAAAGAACAGCTAATACAGGAAAAAGATCAGGTGCATTTTTTAAATTAATTTCAATGGCATTAAATTTTTCCGTATAAATTATTTTTAAATTCTTATCTAAATTACTTACTGGAATATTCATTTTTATAAAGATATCAAGAAATAACATGTCCGGCTGCTTTGAATCTGTATTCCAATTCGTAATGTTGACTTCGCCACTTAAAACTGCTGCCGAGCAAATAGAAAATGCGCTACTGACATCAACTTCACCAGCAATGTTATTTATTTTAGGAATCTGTCTTTTGAAAATTGTTATTTCTTGATGATCTAGTTCAAAATGAATCCTGCACTTTTTTAAAATATCTAATGTGTACTTGAAATATGATCCAGAACTCATATTTTCATCGTAACTAATTTTTAAATCAAAATCTAAATCAATTGTATTCAATATTAAACTTGATAAAAACTGACTGGAATTTTTAGTTGAAACAACTATCTTTTTATTCAGATTTTTCCAACCCCTGCTGTGAATATAAAAACAATCGTTTTTGATTTCAGAATCAACGCCTAATTGTTCAAGAATTGATAACAGTTCAGATTGTGGACGTTTAAATAAATCTGGATGAACTTGAATAGTATACTGGCCAGGAGTTCTTGATAGCCTGAGTGCAAAAAATCTAAAAGTTGTGCCCCCAAGGCCTAATTTAAAACTTGAAACTCCATTTCTAAAATCTTGAAGAGCTTTCTTTAATTCTACGACATCATCTGCGCTAGATTCACCAGCAATATCGAAATTATTATCCACAAATGATTGTATAATCAGTGCTCTATTATACCATGACTTAGAAATTTCGATGTCACCCGAAAAATGAAACATCAAAATTCCTTTTGTTGTCTTTTCACTTCAGATAAAATCACATCTATTTTCAAGGCTATTTTAATCACATTTCTGCTGGAGTTTATAAAAATAAAATTCACTTTTGAATCTGATTTCATTTTTTTATCTTGAATAAGTAATTTTTTGATTTCCTTCTCAGGAATGCGTAACGACT
The DNA here is from genome assembly GCA_043765175.1 of Pseudobdellovibrionaceae bacterium. Taxonomy (GTDB): domain Bacteria; phylum Bdellovibrionota; class Bdellovibrionia; order Bdellovibrionales; family Bdellovibrionaceae; genus Pseudobdellovibrio. Next base: position 13,939 of record JAYUJM010000135.1, read on the forward strand.
GCTGATAAGGTAACTTACATTCAATTAAAAACACTTGGTCGATCATGCTCTGAAATTCAGACCATTTTAAATAACCACGATGCAAACTAAATCTTAATGTAAAAAGCAATCCTAAATAAATAGCCTGACCATGACTCAGTTTAAAATAGGATTCAAATACATGCCCCATGGTGTGTCCAAGATTTAATACTTGTCGTAAACCGGTTTTTTCATAAGGGTCTTTATTTACAATTTTATTTTTAGCAGCAACCATTACAGGCAGATACTTCCACATTGATTTAAAATTTTTCTCTAGTTTATAAAACAAATTTTTATTACTAATTAGACCTATTTTTAAAGCTTCAGAAAAAGAATCGTTTATTTGTAGATGATCAAGTTCTTTAAAAATACTTTTACAAATAAAAACCTTATGTGCAGGATAAAAAGTTCCAATTTGATTTTTTACGCCTGTTAAATTAAGTCCATTTTTGCCACCATGAGCTGAGTCAATTGCAGAAAGCCAGGTTGTCGGAACAAATATAAGTTTTTTGCCACGCTGATAAGTTGATGCTAAAAATCCAACAAAATCTTCTAAAGTGCCTCCGCCAAAACCTACAAAAGTTAAATCAGATGATGAAATTTTATTTTTAGAAACCAGAATCTGCACTTTTTTTAAAATTTGAGTATATTTTTCAAGAGTTTTTAAATCCTCACCAGCTTGAACCTCAATTCTATTTCTAAAACTTTTAATCCATTTTGAGCAAATCGCCTGATTTTTAAGTTTACTGTCATAAATTAGTAATGCAGATTCATTAAAGTATGAATTTTTTGGCAAATGATCCAGATATTTTACGACTGTTTTATTCATACTTAAAACTAACTCCAATTCTGTTCGATATCAAGCGTTAGGTCGTCATTTTAAGTGCCAAATCATTCATTAAATCATATCTTGTTATTTTAAAATCAAAGGAGCATCCAATGCAAAAAATTAAAGTAGCTAATCCTGTTGTTGAACTTGATGGCGACGAAATGACTCGAATTATTTGGAAGTTTATCAAAGATAAGTTAATACTTCCGTATTTAGATATCGATATTAAATATTTTGATTTAGGTATGGAGTATAGAGATCAAACAAATGATCAAGTCACTATCGACGCTGCTGAAGCCATTAAAAAATATAATGTAGGTATTAAGTGTGCCACGATTACACCAGATGAAGCTCGCGTTAAAGAGTTTAACTTAAAGCAAATGTGGAAATCGCCAAACGGAACTATTCGTAATATTTTAGACGGAACTGTGTTTCGTGAACCCATTATTTGCAAAAATGTTCCTCGATTAGTTCCTAACTGGACTGCTCCAATATGTATTGGACGTCATGCTTATGGAGATCAATATCGAGCAACTGACTTTGTTACAAAAGGTGAAGGGAAACTAACAATCACTTTTGAAGGAAAAAACGGCCAGAAAATTTCTCATGAAGTTTATAACTTTAAGGGTGATGGAATAGCTTTGGCTATGTACAATACCGACGATTCTATCAAAGGATTTGCAAGATCATGTTTTAATACTGCTTTACAAAAAAAATGGCCGCTTTACTTATCGACAAAAAATACAATCCTTAAAAAATATGACGGTCGATTTAAAGATATTTTCGAAGAAATCTATCAGAATGAATTCAAAGCAAAATATGAAACTGCAGGAATTACTTACGAACATCGTTTAATTGATGATATGGTTGCCAGTGCTTTAAAATGGAATGGTAATTTTGTCTGGGCCTGTAAAAACTATGATGGTGATGTGCAATCTGATACTGTAGCCCAAGGATTTGGATCACTTGGATTAATGACATCAGTCTTAGTTACACCAGACGGAAAAACAATGGAGTCTGAAGCCGCTCACGGAACTGTGACTCGTCACTACCGTCAACATCAAAAAGGTCAATCAACTTCAACAAATCCAATTGCCTCAATTTTTGCTTGGACACGCGGGCTAGAACATCGCGCAAAACTTGATAGCAATTCTGCACTAGATAAGTTTGCTAAAACTTTAGAAGCAGTTTGTGTACAAACAGTTGAATCTGGCAAAATGACAAAAGATTTAGCTGTGTGTATATATGGCGAAAAGGTAACTGCAGATAAATATTTAAATACAGAGCCTTTTTTAGATGCTATTGATAGCAACTTAAAAAAAGCAA
>JAYUJM010000136.1:0-16000 GCA_043765175.1 Pseudobdellovibrionaceae bacterium
AAAAGAAATTCAGATGATATTTTAGATTCGATTGAAGGTGCCATTCTAGAAAATCCTTCATTTGGGTCTATCCTCGCTGGTACAGGAGGGGTTAGAAAGTTTCGATCTGAAGATACTTCTAGAAATAAAGGTAAACGTGGTGGCTTTCGAGTTCTGTATTTAGACTTACCAAGTAAAGAGCGCACTCACTTGCTATTTATTTACGATAAAAACCAAGCTGATAATATTTCGCCAGCAGGGAAAAAATTAATTAAAGATCTCGTCACCGAAATTAAAGGAGAAAGAACATGAAAAATAAAAATTCTGTAGAAGAAGCTTTAATTCAAAGCCTAAAAGAAGCGCGCGATTATGAAAAAGGCCATAAAACTTTAAGTTCACGCTCTCGAGAACTTCCTGCACCTGCGCCAGTGTTTCGAAAATCTGAAATTTTAGCTATCAGAAAAAAAATTCTGCAAATGACTCAAGAAGAATTCGCTCTTGCACTAAATGTCAAAGTTGCAACCATTAGATCTTGGGAACAAGGTTCACGCAGGCCGGAAAAAGGCATCAACCGTCTTTTACAAATTATTAAAGTTAATCCACTTATTTTGAACACATTGAAAGCGGCCTAGAATTGAAGATAAAATACGATATTGAAAAAAAAATTATGAACAGATCGAATCCGCCATTGAAAGTTTAAAAGAAATTTTTAGAATTCAAGCAGAGATCGCGAAGCTTGAATTCGCAGAATCGAATTTATCAGAACAAGAATTTAACGAAATTAATTATAGCGAAGCTCATCCCTATGCTAAAATTTCAAATGGCCGAATTGATATCGTATCGACCATTCCCTTGCCAATGTCAGTACGAGTAAAAGAAAATCATACTTCAGAAAAAGTTGTTAAACTTTATCACGAAAATCTGTCTATCGAACAAATCGCTATTCAACTGAATAGATCCACAAAGTGGGTCAAAAAAGCATTGAATCAATTTGGCATACCTACAAACCCACAATCTGTGATTTTGTACGCAGATATTCCCTATGGCTGGTCAATTAAAAACAGTCGTTTAGTCATCAATAAAGAAGAACAGTGGATTATTGAAAAAATTGAATCTGATCTAAAATTTGAAAACCCTACACTCAATTAGTTTAAAAAATCTAATATTAAAAAATATTTATTTTTTTTATTAGCAGGACACATTTTCGTCGGTGACCGATTTGGAAGCTTGATTCAATAAACAATAGCTATGAAGCCTAAGGACAAGCTCGTCCCCAAGTATTAGCGGCTGTATCACCCATTCCAAAATGAAGTCCCGTTCCTGGATAATAACCAAGAGCTCTAAGTCTTCCTTGGCTACGCCATTTACATAATTGACTGTGTGCTCGATTCTGCTCTGCTTTGTTTACAAATCTAACATCGACTGAAGTTCCAAATGGATGACGTCCGGCTGCTCCGCCTACGTTTGCGTTATAAGGCTCAGGTCTCCACCAATTGTAAATGATATCTACCTTTATTCCTATTAGCAGAAGCTCTTGAACAAGCTTTACTGCTTCGATAGAGTATCTCCAAGTCTTCTCATCAGGATGTATAAAAACATGTGGCTGCTCGGGCGAATAAGTACAGTCGAATGTAGCACGGCTATCAGGATTTGGACGTGCAACTTGATCACACCACTTTTTAGATCCTGTTTCGCTATAACATTTTGTAAGAAATTGATTTAATTTACTAGCCCCATTATTAACTTGAGCTAGCTGTTTACCATTGGCATGGGCACATGAACTGATCTCGACTTTGAACATATCTGGAATGGATTCGGCGTCGTCTTGTGAATGATCAAAATGAATTGCGTTTTCTGTATCCAATTGATTAATTTGTTTTTTTGAACAACTCAATTGCAATATAATTAAAGTTAATAGAATTAAAACATTATATTTTTTGCAATTACGAAAAAAAATCATAATACACCTCTGTATCATGTGAATTCGGAATTATCTTGGACGGTCAATAGGCTGTGGTATTGATTTATAACCTTTGGTCAAGTCTAGAAAGAAAATTTAATTTATAAATTGATCAAAACTATATCTAAGAAACTAATTCTTTTTTTTAAAAGTTATTCACGTTTTAATCGCACAAAAATTTGACAATCAAGGAATTTTTTCACATTGACCACATTCGTATAGAGAAATTAAACAGAGCTAGGTATTATCTTATTACTTATTATTTTTTAAATATTATTCAAACAAAAGAAGGTTTTATGAAATCAAGAAAAAGTATTTTAAATGCTGTATTATGTTCGACTTTAAGTCTGGCTTTGCTTGCATGTCCAAAAAACAACAACCAAGAACCTGATGCTTCTGGACCTGCAATGAAAACTAACTCAAATGAGATTCCTATGACTTTTTCTGCAGTCAACTCAGTTGCGAATTCAGAAAACTTAGTTCAGTTAAACAAAGGTACCTCTGAAGTCATCTACACAATTCCAGCAGAAAATGTTGATACTATATTAAATATTGCAGAAATTAAAGTCACTGTGAATGGCCGATCTATAGACAGTGGAATTAGTTATTATGCATATCTTATTGAAGGAACACAAAAAAGTGCGTCATTAAAATCTGGCAGTCGAATTAAATTAGATAATAACACAAACTATAAAATTGCGATTTCTTCACACGATGGAAGTTATATAAATTATTCAAAAAATATTACTGTGAATGTAATAGCAGTTAGAAAAAAAATAAGTGATAACGACCTAGATAAAACTATCAGAGTCGTTCGCAATTGTGAGGATTCTTTAAATAGAAATAAAAAATACAAAGTTGTTTTTTCTGTTGATATGACGGCGCTGCACTCAGTTACTTTAAGCGGTGGATATTACTCAACTGATTTGAATCTAGGTATTCAATATGCTAAGCAAAATGTAAACTTAACGCCAAAAATATGCGGCAAACCAGTAGACCCTAGCATGATGGGATATGCTTTTGCACAAGCAACTAATGAGGGCGAGATTAAAACTAAAATTTATTTAACAACTGAAAAAGATATTAATCTATCTGCAACTTCACATATTGCATCATACACGACTAGATATTTAGATTTAGCTAGAACACTGCAATTTTCTTGCGAAATTAAAGGTGAAAAGCAATTAGATATAAAAATGACTAACTGTTCAGAAATGATTGAGGTTATTAAATAACAAATGATAACCGACAAACGAATAAATGAACTAGAAACTAAAGCCTCATTTCAAGATCAAACGATTGAGGACTTGCATGAAACGATTTATAAGCAACAGCAACAAATAAATCATTTGGAAAAAATATTTGAAAATCTAAAAAATCTAATTCGCGATGCTAGCGAAAATGATATTCGGCCAAACGAAAAACCACCACATTATTGATCTATTTAACAAAGGCTGTAACCGAACTATTTATGCTATTTATTTTTAAAATCTCATTACATTTTCAATAACATTTTTTTATTGAAAAAACTTTATTACTAGTCATTTTTGATTATCCTAAGCTTGTGAAAAAAAATATATTCTGTTTATTAATAATTCCTATATTTAGCGTAAATTTGAGCGCTTCATTTGGTTTAAATGATATTTCTATTTTGATACCACTTCCAAAAAATGAAACTGAATTAAATCAGCTTATTGCAACAAGCCCTGAGATTATGCCTAAAAAACTGTTTGATAGTTTACCAATACTTACGCCTATGCTAGCTCAAAATGACTTATATTCAAAATATTTAAAAGTTGTAGGCCTTAGATTTGATCCTTGCTTTACTTCTGGATTCCAACCACAAATTTGCCGTCCTCAAATTAGACTAGTTTGGCAACCTTTAGTTAAAACTAATAATAACTACACAACGGTTGATGTTGCTGTTCACTCTTTTTATGAATTCGATGCCTTCGAATGGCATTCAATTATTGATGAGTTGCGAAAAATTTCTAACACAGATTTAAGTTTATCTCTTCAAGTTCATCCCGTTTTGAACCGAGAAGGATTTAACTCAAATTATTGGAAGCAACTTAAAGAGTTAGTTCTAAAAAATGCAATTCACAAAAATTTAATTCAGATGACAACTATGACGTTAAGAGCAGATCGTGTTTGGAGCTTTAACGGCCTAGAGTTTAAAAATAACCAATGGCAACAAATTGAAATTCCTACGTTGAAATTTCCAAATCGTCCTGAAGCAAAAATAATAAACCAGGCCTTTATACTTGAGCCAGAGTCCTTACTTAACTTACGTGAATTTAAAGGTTCTGTGACCTTGTTAGATCTAAATAATAAAAATTGGTTTAATTTAATTTCTGATTCTATTAAGTTTGCTGAAACTAAAACTGAAGCAGAAATAGTTGATTCCATAAAATTAGCTCAAAATATAGAAAACCCAAGAAACCATAATCCAGGAACTATAGACTGTGTCAGTTGCCATATATCTCAAACTATTCGATTGTGGGGAAAATCTAAATTAAAAACCTACAATCAAATCTTCAATTTAGAAAAAAGTAAATATGCTAATCCAAATTTTAATTTAAAAAACAATTCATTGAATCCTGAAAACACAAACAGAGTTCGTGCATTTGGATATTTTGATGATGAACCAATAATTTCAGATCGAGTCATCAATGAGACTGCAGAAAGTTTAAAGTATTTCTGATTCTAAAGGCAATCCATACAAAGCCTCAGTGCCCAATTAGGCTTAGACCTTGCACAGCTCACTCCATCTGGTTGTGTAGCAAGGCGACCTCATTTCAGACAGCATCTTCCAAAATTGATTCACTCCACAGGCTGCATATTTAACCGTACTTGTCCCGTGATATCTATTCAACTGATCAATTACATTCATTAGATTATCTTCTTCAACAGTGTCGAATTTATTAAAAAAATCAGTTTGAATAAAATCTTTTTTAACTAGATCATTGAGTATGATGCCAGCTTTTTTGTATTCATACTTTGGTTGATAAATTTTTTCTAATAATTGCATTGTGTGTTTTATTAACTTCGGAGTCACACTGGTTCCTGAAGTTAAATTCATGCTGGCTGAGTTATGATACTGCGGTTTATTTACAAAAGGATTGGTTTGTATAAACACAGTCACATTTTTGCAAATCAAGTTTTGCTTTCGAAGTTTTTCAGCAGCATTAGTGATGTGATTAGCGACGGATTCTTGAAGCTCAATCAACTGAGTCACTTGCCTGCCAAAACTGCGTGATGATACAATTTGCTTTCGGTCTTCGACGTCAGTTTCTAAATCAAGACAGCTTTTACCATTGAGTTCTTCAACAATTCGTGCACCGACGACTGTTAAAACTTTTCTAATTAATTCCGGTTGAGACTTCATTAAATCATAAGCTGTTTTAATTTGAAGGGCATAAAGTTTTTTTGCGGATTGCCTTCCAATACCCCAAACATCCTCAACAGGAATTTTTTTTAATACGGTGTCTTTAAATTCTGAATCGCATAAATTAAAAACTCCGTAGTTTTTAATTTTATTTTTCTTAGCTAGTTTATTTGCTACCTTTGATAAAACCTTCGTTGGCCCAATGCCAATACAAGTAGGAATTCCAGTGTACTGCTGAACTGTTTTTATGATTTCAATTGAGTATTTATTTAAATCCATTTTTTGCATACCTGAGAAATTCAAGAAAGCTTCATCGATGGAATACACTTCCATCTCAGGAACAAAACCCGATAGCACTTGCATGACCCTGGAACTGATATCACCGTACAAAGTATAATTTGATGAAAAAACATGAACATTATTTTTTTTTACAATGTCTTTGATTTGATAATATACAGCACCCATTTCAATTCCTAGAGCCTTAGCTTCGTCAGTTCTTGAAACAGCACAGCCATCATTGTTAGATAGTACAATGACAGGTTTATGATTAAGCTCGGGTTTGAATACACGCTCGCATGAACAATAAAATGAATTGCAATCCACTAGTGCAAAAACTGTATCTTGTTTAGAAACCATGGCTGTGAATATTATGCGTGAGTACTCCGAAAACTTGAAAATCAGAATCTTCTGTAACTACGATGGTTTTGTATTTCGGATTCTCGGGAATTAATATTGGTTTTCCGAAATGATAGGATAATCTTTTAAGCGTGAGCTCGCCGTTCAGACTGGCCACTATAACATGCCCAGACCTGGCAGAAATTGAACGGTCAATCACTAAAATATCATTTGGATAAATTCCTGCCTCGATCATGGAATCGCCTTTAGCACGCATAAAGATCGTGGCCATTGGTTTTTTAACAAGATGGTCATGAAGGTTAAGGCCTTTTTCAATATAGTCTGCTGCAGGCGAAGGAAACCCACATTGAACGTCACCGATGAAGGCCACATTTAGTTCATTATAAATATTTTTAACTGCTCCCATTTAATTACCCCTTTTAATCAGGATTAAATGAAGCACTTGACTAAATCAATAAATATGTAAATAATATGTAAATATTGATTGAAAACTATACTTATTACTGAGGTATCTATTTACGATTTTCCCAGCCTGCCTTTAATGGTCGGTCGATGGATACTATTAGCTCAGGATGGTATGAAATCGATAGAAGCTTAGATTTAACTAAGTCAGTTTCTTTATTTATATTATTTAGCCAATCGAGCACTAATTCGTCTTTAACAAAAATGGGTATTCTGTCATGACCATGCTCAAGAATAAAATCCGAAGGGGCTTGTGTTAAAATTGTAAACGAATAAAAACTAAGTTCTGGCTTATGAACATCTTTCCAAAAATCAAAAAGACCTGCAGCAAATAATAAATTATTATTTTCTTGTTTAAACTCAATAATATTTCCAGCCTCAGGGCCTGTATAGACAGATTCAAAAAATGAAGTTATTGGAACAAGACAATACTGTGATTTAAATGGAATTTTCCATGTCGGCTTTTCCGTAACAGATTCAATACGAGCATTATGCGTTGCAAATTTAACTTTTGATTTTTTACACCACGAGGGAACTAATGAAAAGTGCATGCCTGTTAATTTAAAGTCATTGTTTGTAGAAACAATGACTGGAGCAATTGAGTGAGGTAAAAATCTTGAATCAACAGTTTTTAAATCTTCAGATATTTTTATTTCACCTTGAAGGCTGAGTTTGTTAGCTTCTGTTTTAAGGGCGAACTGTGCACACATGATTTAATTTAAATCGCTTTTTGCAGATAACAACTCACGTTAAATTCTTCAGATTTTCTACCGGTAATCATATCAAATATAATTAATTTTGCTTTGCCAGATCCGGCAATTTTTTTGAAATTAAGCAATTTAGTCACACCTCGATTATCAATAAATATTTGAGCATTGTAGTAATTATTAAACGTTTCGTCGTAAAGCTGTGAAAAATTAATTCCTAGCTGTGTAGTTGTATTAAAAAGTGAAAATAAATTTGGAAGACTATTGATTACAACTTCCATCACTTTTTTTGTTGATCCATCTTCATTTGTTATTTCACCTTCTTGTCCGTAGAAATTTCCCATGTTTAAATACCCGGCCTCATCAAAGACATAACAAGCTGAGTAATTATAATTTTTATTAATTCCATTAAATTTAGCAACCGATCCCGCTTCAGAAAATAATGCACCCACAAGCCTTCTGCTTGAGATCGAGTTTTTTTCACCCAATTTTCGATTCGAATAATAAATTATCTCGTGTGATATTAAACCAATTTTATTCATCCAATCCATTTGATTCCAATAATTTTGATCGACAATGAGCACTGTTTCATCATAATAAGCTGCAACTTGAACCATTTCACAGTTTTCTTCAACTATGGGCTCAAACGAATCATTAATTAGTTTTAGTTTTTTATTTACTGAAATAAATTTAATGTTACTTAAAAAGTCTTCAAATAAGCTTCGATTAATCATTTTGAATTCGTCATAGTTCATACTTGGTTGTATAAAATGTTTTGTATACAATTCAACAGCTAAATCAATCGCATCAGCTTGAGTTTGAGGTTTATGTTTTATATTTAGTCCATATAAAACTTTTGCTTCGTAGAGATCAAGTACTTCTAAACTTGTGTTTGTTCCATTTTTACAAAGAACACCTTTGCCGCCACCACCACTAATTGTCCCTTCAACTTCATTTTGTTTTTTTTCCTTAATTCCTACTTCTGGCGCAGCCATAATTCTTTCTGTTTGTTGTACGCACCCAGAAATAACACTAACGACAATCAATAAAATCATTAAATCGGTTTTCATACTGATCCTTTTGTCTAAACAACTGAATTGTTATTTACTTACCTATCTATCTGTTATATGAGAACAAAATTACAGATTATCTTTGTATGTCAATCTATTTATAGTAGAGTAAAACTCTTCTTAATGGCATAAATTGCTGAAAGTTCTAAGTTTATGATAATATGGGAATTTTTAGATTACAGGCAGTATTTACACCAAAGAATGGGTTCTTATCGCTCAAGAACTGGACTTAGAAAACGTTTAGCTCAAGCTATCCCAGTTCATTCCACTTTTGTTTCTCAAGTGTTATTAGGCAAAAATGATTTCTCGCTTGAGCAAGCTGAAGCTGTCAATTTATTCTTTGAACACACTGAAGACGAAGGGGAATATTTTATTCTTCTTATCTTAAAAGATCGCGCAGGCCATTCAACCTTAAAAAAACGATTTGAAAAAAAAATAAATAAAATGCGTGATCAACGATTAAATATTAAAGCGCGCTTAAAGGTTCAAAATAGTACGAGCGACAAAGATCGAGAAAAATATTATTCAAATTCCATACACTCAGCTATTCATGTCTTGTGCTCTATACCTCAGTTCCAAACTATAGACGCATTAGCTTACGCCTTAAAACTATCAAAATCGAAAATAAATAATATGGTCGATTTTTTAATTCAATTAGGAATTTTAAATCAAAACAAAGAAAAAATATTTTCAGTAGAAAATCATATTCACTTGGGAAATGAAGATGAACTTATTTTAAAACACCACATCAACTGGCGACAAAATTCGATTAATAGTCTTCAATTTATTAATCCGGATGACATCCACTATTCAGGCTGCTTTTCTGTATCACATAACGATGTTTTTAAAATTAAAGAATCTATTTTGGAAAATCTGCAAAAAAACATAGGCACAATTTCAAAGTCCAAAGAAGAAGTTGCATTTGTATTGAATATAGATTTTTATAAATATTTGCAAGACTAACTAAAACAACGCATTTTAATCAAATTTAAATTTTATTGTTCGCTAAGCCTAACCCGACATTTTATGGTAAGTAAATCTAACCCAAGAAGTCTGACTATAATTCTGGATAAGCTGATCAAAACTAATAACCTCAAAAGTATCGTCGTCTTCAGGGCTGGCCTTTTGAAATACCTCTAACGGAGTAATAAAAACAGCAGCGTGCTCCATAATAAGCCCAAAGGGGTATCCATCAGTTTTTATAAGCAAATCACTAATTAGTATAATATCAGGCGATAAGGCTTGATCTGATGTGAACCACACAACAGCCACTGTATCCTGAGTAGCCATATCAACCTGAATTGTATGGCACTGAAGCCAATTCAGCATTTCTTGAGCCGTCATACATCCGTTTTGAATCTCATTATTAAAATATGACACCACAGTCGTAAAACAATTTATTTTATAACTAGAGTTTATATCAGAAGCTTTTTTTCCAAAAATATTATCTATAAATGAATTTTTCATGCAATATCATCACGCCAATCGATAATTTCACATTTTGCTGTGTTTAGTGAACCTAAAACAAATACATGAGGAATCTTTCCCCACGCTGGAGCACCGACTTCACCGCAATCCCTCCACTCTTGATAGAACAAAATCGCTTCATTTGGAATAGATCCAATTTCTTGGTAATTTTTAGGATCAATAAGATCAAATACACTATCAGGATCATCTTTTCCGAATTCATATTCAGGTCGATTCATGTCAAATAAAACGGCGCTGTTTTTATCGATGTTCATTATGGGAATTTTAAAAAATTTAACAGAGCGGTTACTTTCAGGGAATACAGACTTAAGGGCTTTAAATACTAATGCCGGATGAATCGCAGAGAAATGAAGAACATCACCGCGAACACAATTTAATGGATTAATTCTTTTAAACGGCAATAATTTTCTTTGCGGATGATCATTGTATTTTTCAATTTCTTTTTCATAAATTTGCGGAAATAATTCCTTGAGTTGAAATAATGGATACAACTTTTCACCAACAAAACTAGATGGAACACCGTGGTAGATATATGATTCTTGCTTGTAACTCATTTTAAAATTTTACCCATTATTAGAACAGAAAGACAAATCTTTAAAAACTTAAATTGGAAATGAAGTTATTTTAAATAAATATCAGAACAAAAACTAATCTATGATGTTTAATTTTTGCTTCAGTAAACTAAACACTTTATCAATTGCTAATTGCCTAGCATTTTCGTTTGTACCTAGTGTGGCAGAGTTTTTTCCATTTGCAACATGTGATAAATTATTTTTAGTATGTAAAGGCGAGTTAGGTCGATCAAAATCATGATATGCTTCAGGATACATAGTGATATTAATTATTTTTTTGTTTTCATTTTGCTGAACAAGTTTTTTGCAAAACTGAGGATTAGTCCAATCATCTTTTTCACCCATTAAAATTTCAATCTGGAATTTCGGACTCCAATTCTTTGATTGTGTTACACGAGAACACCCAGGATAAAATGCAATAGCTAATTTAAAATCCTCTGCTAAATTTTCTGGGCGTGCAGTTGAGCCTTCATCGACTGTCCAAAGGAGCGAGCTGCCACCATTCGACCAACCCATCAAAGCTACTTTTTTTGGATTAACAAACGACTGTTGCTGCAACCAGTTTAAAGCTGAATAGACATCATAAGGACGTGTCGTACGAGGCATATTTAGTGAACTTGGGTCTGTACAAATTTCTTCACGACCCCTTGTTGTCAAACTATCCGGAAAAATAACTACAAACCCTGCCTCAGATAATCTTTTTCCCCAGTCAAGATCTCGTGAATTTATTTGGCCAGATTTCCTAATTAAACCAGAACATCCATGTAATGCTACAATTGCAGGAAAAATTCCTTCGCTGTTTGGCTTAAAGACATAAGCATCAATTTTTTCATTATTTTTTGAAAACAACTCGATTTTACTAAATGGAGAGTTTAATATTAACGGCTTGGTGTCATTTTTTGTAGCGAAACAGCCAATAAAAATAAAAATAAAAAAGAACTTAATTTTTTTCTTATTTATGAATTTAAAAAATTGTGTCATTCTTTAATTCTGTATTAAATAAATCTTATAATCATCCAAAAAAAATGATTTATAAAGAAAGGCTGATTCATGGAAATACTCAACATCGAAACGTTTAAAGAAAAAATTTATGATTTTTCACTTTCCAAAGATTGGAACTTTAAAGGCTTACGCCCAGCTATCATAGATTTCTATGCTGATTGGTGCGGACCTTGTCGATCTTTAGCTCCAATACTAGATGAAGTTTCAAACGATTATAAAAATCGTGTTGATATTTATAAAATCAACACTGAGAAATTCCCTGTACTTGCAGCTTTGTTTGAAGTCAGAAGCATCCCCGCCCTTTTATTTATTCCAGTGAATGGCAAGCCCGCGATGTCTTCTGGATTTATGCCCAAAGATAGTTTTGAAAAAGCGATACTTGAATTATTTGAAATTCAAAAGTGAAAAGCTATACAGCTTCTAAATAAATTGTATCTGGATCAAAATCAATATCATTTGGCCAACCTACAGTCCCATGCGAAACAAAAGCACGTTGAAAATATTCTTTATTTTGAAGTGGCTTATAAACTTCATAATCAAAATATTTAGAAACATCAAAAAATTTCACTTCTCCATTTTTAAATTTTACTTTTAAAATGTAGTTATCTTCAGGTGAAACTTCTATCACACGTGGATTCATGTATGACCTACCTTAATGGCTCTATTTTAAAAATTGGCTGACCACGAACAGCAAGGCTCCATACTGCTTATTATCTACGAAATACATAAAAATTAGAATTCCATAGAAACTACTGATTAATAGCATCGATACACCTCTTAAATAAAATACCATTTTTTTAAAAATAAATCAATGTCGCACAATTTATTTTCCATATATACGATTATATCGCATTTAATCAGTAATAAATAGTAATTCATACTGTTTACAACACTGCGCTGACTTTACTTTTAATTATTACCAAGTAATTCAAAACCTTCTAAATAGCTTTGAATCTCAATAACACCAGTACGTAAAGATTTATCATCATTCGAATTGTTCAAATAACATGATCCTGGCTTTGGTACTAAAAAAAGTATTTTACTACATTTAATTTGCGCTTCACAATCATTCAAATTGCAAATTATATTTTTTCCGTTCCACATTGGTTTAAAAGTTTTTAATGTCCCTTTGGCAATATTTTCAACTTGATTTTTACAGTCATTTTTTTTATCAATATTTGTAGTGCTTGGACACATTAAGTCTTGTAATGCTTTTGTTATATTTTCTAATGATCTATTCGAGTTCAACTCATGATTAAAACCCACAAAGTTTATTAATGACCTTGCCATAGCTTTTTTACATTTAGCTTCCTGGCCTGTTGGACAAAAAGCTTTGTAATAAGGTAATCCTGCATCTAACGAACCCCAGTAGCCATTATAAGCACTTCGAACTGGCATCAATCGATAGCAGAACGGAGAAGTGCATTTACCTGATTTATTTTCGTTTAATAAAATATTCTTAGACCATGCTTTTTCTGGTGGCGACATTTTATCATCTGCATAATACCAATTCCCATCAGTGTAAGGCCGAGTCAAACTTGTACTTGTTAAAGAACCGATAACTAAAACATCTAAATTTTGCGCTTGAGTCGGCGCTACTTCAAAACCACTGTTACAACCATGAAGTTTTATATAAAAAGTTTCTGAAAATAAATGGTTAAGTTTTTCAAATTTTTCATTTCCGGGCTTAACTCGCGTTTTAATATCTTCTAATTCTGCTCCGTATGTAGGTGCATTATGCGCGATGATATCCATTGTCTCTAGTGATGGCATTTGATATTTTTTGATAGCTTTAACTATATTTTTCATATTTAAACTATCGTTTTCATCAGTTATTATCGTGTATTTTAAATTTTTCAAATAAGGCGCTGAAGTATCTTCACCTTCGTTAACAGAAAAAATAATAACTTGATTGTCAGGATATAAACTCAGGTATTTTCTAGCATGCAAATGTGCAGAAGCTAAAAAGCCTAAACCCATATCTGCTCCCTTGCCAACGATAATTATATGTGCGGGCTTGGTCGTACTTATTGAACCATCAAGCCCTGGAACAGCTATAACAAATGCATTTGACTTAAGTGTTACCGACGAAACAAAAAGAGTTAAAATTATTCGTGAATAAAGTAATAAGTGTCTCATAAGCTTCCTTCTGTTTTTGGCTAAAAACTCAATTTGAATCAATACAAATTGATTCATGCTATTAAAAGGCCAACTCAAATGTGTTATTTTCGAGATAGCCATAGCCTTTGTGTTGAATGATTTTTCAAAATTAAAGAAGATTGACGTATGATTATGAGACTGTTGATTAAAAAAATACTTATGGAATTTTCAATTCCAACTCGGCACTTAATGTTCGACCCAAATCAGATGACACAGCCACTGCTTTTACTTTGTATGTGCCTCCTGGTAATAAATTATTAACTTCTAAAATATGATTTGTTCGCAATAAATTGTCAGATGTCGTTGTTGTTATAGCACCGGTTAAAGTATTCGTGAATTGAAGTTGAGCTGTGCTTGGAATATCTGTCTTAAAGCTGATTTGAATCCAATTTCCCTCAATAGCATTTATTGCAAATTGATTGATGATAGGCGCTGTTCCTTTAACACAGGGATTGTAATCAATACTATTTTTACCGACTTTAAAATTTTCAGGTCGGACAACTTTCCAGCCACGAGCCAATAAATCTTTATACGCAGGCTGTTTCTCTGAATTTTTATTGGGATTAAAAAACAGACTATTTCCCAGTAAACCACAGCTAGGATCAGTACCCGCAGTCGCTGATTTTCGCCATATCAAAACATTTGAAATATGATATTTTGGCCCTTGATAATAATGCATTTCAATTGGAAGCATTGCATTTTTTTTCAAATTAATTACTCGGCTAGAGCAGCCCATACGCGTCGGATGATCACCGTCGTTGTTAATTAACATTTCATCGGCATTATCACCGTCGCCTGACTTAATAATTAAATTTGAACCATCATCAGCTAAAACTGCTAACTCATAAAATCCTTCTTCATCGTTTTCAGCTAAAACTAAATGAGTACTCATTTTTAAACCAAAATATTCAATAAGTTTTTCTTCGTTATCTTTTTTCAATACTTTACCATCAGAAGTTGAAAACCCTTCAGTAAACATTCTTGTGGGCACATTAATGTCTGTTAAAAAAATATCTTTTTCAGACTTTCGAGTAAAATTAATATAATCCATAGCCTTGTACATTCTGGGCATTCCCGTTTCACGATAGTATAGATTAGCTTTAATTCCTTGTTCGTATGTAGTTACTGTCACTAAAGGCACATCACTGAATGGATCACAAATCAATTTGTGACTGGCGTATTTATTCACATCAACTTTTAGGGATTCATAACTTTCACCAGATTGAGTTGTTTCAATATTTTCTGAACCAACTTCATTTTTAATACCACAAGCACTCAGTATGGAAAAACTAGAAATCATTATTGGATTTTTGAATTTTAATCGAAAAGACATTTTAGGTTGATTCACTGAAAACCTCCTGTTTTCTAAAAACAGAATAATTGAATTCAGTGAAAAATAAAAATGAAAACGTATTTTTTAAAAAAGTGAAAAAAAGTTAAACAAAAACATTCAATCGTTTTTTTTTAAACGACTGAATGTGATACGATTGGTGACTTTATTGATTAAAATTTTAATCTTTTGCTGAGATATTTTTCTGCATAGAAAAATGATTTTTCATCTGCATATTTGTTATAAGCAGCACCTTTTGAAGGATCATTCCCAGCGGCCATATCTGTAAAACTATGCACGGCTCCTGAAAATTTGATCAATTCAAAATTAACTTTATGATCACGCATTTCTTTTTCAAAAGCTTCCAAATCCTTTGCTGGCACATAAGGGTCATCAGCACCATGTAATACCAAAACATCAGATTTAATTAAAGCCCCTTCAGATGGATTCAAGCTATCTAATCCTCCATGAAATGAAATTGCTGTTTTTAATGTAGAAACGGATCGAGCCGCTTCTAATGCTGCTGTTCCACCAAAGCAGTATCCTAAAATCGCAGTTTGATCTTTATTAACTGATTTCTGTTTTAACATTTCTTGATATGCAATTTTGATTCGTTCACGAAAAAGTTTTCGATCTTTTTTGTAAAGGCTTGCTTGCTTTCCAGCTTCTTCGGGATTTTTAGGTCTTATCCCCGATCCATAGATATCAGCTACAAAAACATTATAACCTAAATTATTAAATCGAAGGGCTTGTTTTTTTGTTTCGTCAGTAGGCCCCATCCAGTTATGAACAACTAAAATGGCAGGAGCTTTATCTGATTTAGATTTATAAAACTGACCTTCAAATTTTTGACTTCCTGATGAATAATTAAAAACCTCTGCTTTGACTGCAACTGAAAATAAACAAACTAAAAATAATAAATTTTTCATATATCCCTTTTAAAAATTAAATCTTAACTAATGTTTTAAATCCGCCCCAAAACATTCTTTTCGCATCAAATGTCATTTTGTCAGGATTCATCATTTTTTCTAATCGAGGATCCGACATCACTTTTTTTAGAACTGCATCACGATGCTTTCTTGATTTATAAGTGACCCAAGAAAAAACAACCACTTCCCCTTTTTTAAGCTTTACACTTTGAGGAAAAGAAGTCACTTTGCCAGGCTTCACATCATCAGCCACACATTCTACATAATCAATGGCTCCGTGTGACATCCAAACTTTACCGGCTAGTGTAGCCATTTTT
>JAYUJM010000137.1:0-15743 GCA_043765175.1 Pseudobdellovibrionaceae bacterium
CTAATGATCATATTGAGAAAGTTTTAAACTTAATTGATCTTCATTTGCCTCTGGATTTTCAAATTGAAGAAAAAGGTCAAAATCTTTCATTTGGAGAGAAACAATTACTTAGCTTAGCACGATGTTTAATCAAAGATTCACCCATTGTCATTTTTGATGAAGCCACAGCACATATTGATCCCGAAAACGAAGAAAAATTAAACAAATTATTTTCTGAAGTTTTGAAAAATAAAACTCAAATTATCGTTGCTCACCGACTTGTAACTGTTGAAAAATGTGACCGATTGATTTGGATCGATCAAGGAAAGATAAAAAAAGCTGGAAAGCCACAAGAAGTACTTGAGGCTTTCCAAACATAGAGTTAATTTAAATTATGTCTGAAAACGAAAATAATTCAAAATTCAATTCCTCAAATGAACAAAATGAGGATCGCTCAAGCTCAATGGAGTTTTTAGATTTCAATCAACTTTTAGAAAATTGGAATCAACTCAACTCTGAAGCCAGACAGCGTGAATTTTCTAAATTAAATAGAACAGACGCTGAAGAGTTCTTTTTAAGCCTTAATGCTGCTGATCAATATGAAATTATTGGTGATTACACTTTATTAGAACAAAGATCTTGGCTTCGTTTACTGGCCCCCGATGATGCAGCCGATTTAATTCAAGAAGCACAAGCTGCTAAAAAAAATGATAAAGAATCCACAACTGAAGAGTTACTATCATTACTTGATCCTCAAACAAAACGTGAAGTGAATGCATTACTGGCTTATGCCGAAGATATCGCCGGCGGTATCATGAGTTCGCGTTTTATCAGACTACGACCAAACATGAATGTGGATGAAGCGATTAGTTACATTCGCATTCAAGCTAAAACTCAGGTTGAAACTATTTATTATGCTTATGTATTATCTGCTGAACAAAAAGTTTTAGGTGTGGTTTCATTTCGTGAATTATTCGCAGCAACTTCGCAAAAATTAATTCAAGATATTATGCATACTGATATTATTCAAATCCCAGTGGAACTGGATCAAGAAAGTATCGGACATTTATTTTCTAAATATGAATTTATGGCTTTACCTGTGGTCGATGCAGATCAAAAAATGGTGGGTATCGTCACTTTTGATGACGTGGCCACCGCCGTTCAAGAAGAGGCTACCGAGGACATTCATAAAATTGGTGGTGTGGAATCACTAGATGCTCCTTATTTACAAATTTCTTTTTTTGATATGTTAAAAAAAAGAATTGGTTGGTTAGCGATTTTATTTGTAGGCGAAATGTTTACAGCAACTGCCCTTGGTTATTTTGTACATGAAATTGAACGAGCTGTTGTTTTATCAATGTTTATTCCGCTCATTATTAGCTCAGGCGGAAATTCAGGATCTCAAGCTTCAACTTTAATTATTCGTGCAATGGCTTTAGGGGAAGTTAAAATTAAAGACTGGTGGCGTGTATTTGTTCGCGAAGTCTCAACAGGACTACTACTTGGAATAAGCTTAGGTGCACTGGGAGTTTTACGTATTATGCTTTGGCCTTGGCGCGAAGAACTTTACGGGGTTCATTATCCACAAATTGCTATTACTGTGGCTATCTCAGTTCTTTGTTGTGTGATGTGGGGAACAATTACTGGGTCGATGTTGCCATTTATACTCCGTCGATTTAAATTTGATCCAGCCTCTGCATCAGCTCCTGCTGTAGCTACAATTGTTGATGTCACAGGCTTAGTAATATATTTTACAGTGGCCAATCTGATGCTTAAGGGAACTTTGCTTTAATTTTAAAATTTCATCATGTCGGAACAAGCCCCATCGTCATCATTTCTATCTGTTTTTTAATCACATCAGTGACTTCAGTAAATTTTACACCGTAGGATTGATTTTGTTTACTCCAAACAATTTCACCTTCAACTTCTTGCTGATCAATACAAACTTTGATTCTTTGACCAGTTTCAAATTTGACATCCTTTGTAAAAGATATACCACCAGCAGAAATAGTCTCTGAAACCATATCAACAACTTGATCATCAATTTTAATTTTCATTTCTTTCGAAACATTAAATCTAGAATATTTACGACGGTAGTTTTGCTGATTTTGTACTTTAGGTTTTTTCAATTTCTGAGCTAGTAACAATGGTGAAATCATTAAAATAAATAAAGCTATATTTTTAAATACCTCCTGAGTCGATTCTTTCACAACTACATCACTTGAGTGTTTTACGATTTCTTTGACTAAACCACATCCACCCTTTGAAGGAGAAGTTTCAGAAGCTACCGATCTGGATTCGACTTTGTAAGCAGGACTGTATTCGGGAGTCCAAGATGCAGTGCTGACATTACCGATTGCAGAATTAACTGCACTCAGTACGTTCACACGCCCTGAAGTTTGAACTTTTCCTGCGAGTTCACTTTTTACATTAATTGAAGACATAATTATGCCGCGCACTTGATACGCCGACAACTGCGGAGCTTCACGAATAACTAAAGCTGCAAGGCCCGCGACAAAAGGCGAAGCCATTGAAGTTCCCGACATATAACGAAAACATCCCGGAGCTGCACATCCATTTCCAGGCACTGCACTCAAGATAGAAGATCCAGGAGCAGAAACATGAACAATACCCGCAGAACTAAAATTAGAAAAACTAGATAAGCGATCTAAACTTGTCGACGAAGCCACAGTAATATTACTGGGCGTATCTAAAGCTGCAGGATACATTGGAATTGAATCAATATTATTTCCATCATTACCTGCAGCACTAATAATAACGACATTATGAGTGTAAGCGTATGTGTAAGCTTCATGAAGTGATCTTGAATATTCAGAACCGCCCCAAGAATTATTAATAATTCGAGCCCCATTATTAACAGCATAGGTAATAGCAGAAATGGCATCAGCAGTCGATCCAGAACCACTTGCACTTAAAAATTTCAAAGGCATTACTTGAATACGTGATTCACGAATAGGGTTTGATAAAATATCTTCGCCAACGCCAATGACAATTCCAGAAACGTGAGTTCCATGATTATTATCATCAGTGACATTATTATTTCGGCCTACAAAATTCCAACCTTGTATATCATCAATATAACCATTTCTATCATCATCCACTCCTGCGGTTCCATGAAGTTCAGCTTGGTTTTTCCAAATAGAATTTGAATCAGCAAAAACTCCATGTGTTGTGGCTAATCCAGAATCAATCACTGCTACAATTGTTTTTGCAGTTGCGTGATTGTAAGCTTTCGCTACAGCCCATGCTTCTGTTACTTGAGTCGGCGCTAAAGATTGAGTGTAAGAATCACTACCTGAAGGGGGAACTCCCATTTCTGAAACTTCAGTGGGCGAAGCAGAAAGTCGATAATTAGGTTCAACAAATTCTACATCAGGATGCGACTTTAAATAATTAATTTGATTTGAATCAGTAGTTTTAATTTGCATCATTGCCATATCAGGCATTTCTTTCATCATGCGCACGGCTTTTCCCATAGTGCCAATCATGTTTCGACCCTTCATGGAAGCTTTTTGCGAACCTTGAAAATCTGAAATTTTCATTTTAATAATGTATTCACCGGCAATAGCTTGAGAAGACTGAGCTTGTGCTAATGATTGAAAACTAAAAATTATTTGAGATATAAGTAGTGCTTGAATAACCAATTTGTTCTGCCAACGTTCAATCATTGAGGTATCTCCCATCTTAGATACTTCGGCAGAAACTAGACTAGACTTTATACCTGACTGTTGTTTTTAAGTTATTTTTATTCCTAAATTGACACAGTTCCCATCACTTATGTCCAATCCTTGGCGCTAGGATCAGCTCACATAAGCAAGGTTTTGAGAAAATGTATCTAAAAGTTCAATTTATTAAGATTAATCCGTTAATCTTCTGTATTCCAGCAGATTAATACGCAGTAAATCATAGGAGATCTTAATTCAGCGGCGTTAGCATCTGATCAATAGCATTACAGCTGTATATTAGTTCTTCGTTTTACTTAAAATTCTAATCTGAGTCATAATCTTCTATCTAATTAATATTTATGAACTTCTTTTGCTTATTTATTCGGCAATATTTTTGCTACCTACCTATATGCAACTGTATCTTAAAAAAACTACTAATAAAAAAATGAAAAAAAATGAAAAATTTCTTGAAAAGTGTAATTTTTGCTTTGACCGCTGTTCAATATTTAACTGCTGCTGGTCAAGCTCAGACAATTCCTGGCACAGCATCAGATGGAAAAGCTATTTCAGGAGAAACTCAAACACCAGCGATGGGCTTGGCAAAATTTTTAGCTGAGCGCATTCATTCTGTAGAAGTTTCACGAGTTATAAGTCAAATGGATCAAGCTGGCTTAAAATCAAGCTAAGGATTGCTAACAGTATCTGGAGCTCTCTTCTTCAATACGATCGATGGAGATTTTCCGGACGCTGAAGCTCTGCAAAAAGTAGGCAAAAATTCATCAGAACAATATTTACCTTTTACTGTTTCTATTGCAGAAAATGGAAGAAGATATGTAACAGTGTCTGCATATGCTTTGAGAAATATGATCGGAGTTGCAAACCCACTGTCAGGTTCTGAAAAGTCTCAAATTCTAAATCATTTCGATTTTGTTTCATATGAATACAGCGACCGACTAATTTATACAAATGTTGAATCACATAAAATTGCTGCTATAAAAGTCGCTTACAAATTTGGTCTTGTAGAATCAAAAAATAAAAAGAGCTTTTTAGCTTTTACTTTAGCTGGCGATGAAGGAATCGTTTTTAAAACGAATATAAATAATGGCACCACTATATTAAGCCAGCACGATGCAGGCCTCAACCTAAATGGAAAATTAGGATTTGAAATTAACACTAGAATTGGCAAAAAAACGAACTTAAATTACTCAATAACAGCAAATAAAGGTTTTGCTAAATACAATTTGACTCCTCCTAAAAAGAATATTGACGGCCGAGATATAACCGGCAGTGGTCGATATGGTTCAGAGTTTGAGCAAGATTTTTACTCCCACTCAACTTTTTATTTAAATAATGAAGTTACACTTTCAAAAAGAGTTTCAAAAGATGGTGCAGAATATCCAAAACGTATATCTATAGGAGTTAAAATTATAAATCCGTTAATGAAAGATCAGCTTGAGTCTTCTCTGGGTAACAATCCTATAGACATGGGCAAGTACAGACAATTAGGTGAAGTAAAAATTGGTTTCCATTTTTAATTTTCGAACCTAAACCAAAAAAACCGCCTAGATAACTAAGCGGTTTTTTATTTATCAAAACGTAGTCCACACTTTTTCAATATGACATAATCGCGCAGAATTAAACCGGGCATCGTCTCTCAGAAACTACTAATCCATCCTGTCTAATAGTTGTTGTATTTGTAGAAAGATGGTGGCCCATATTATTCTGTAAATTAAATATCTTTGAATTTTTCCGATGTTGAATTTTAGTTATCCCGTGTGATTTAGGTTTTGATCTAAATACAGCGGCTGCATCCAGTGATTAAATTAGTGTTGATAAAGTTTATGCTAAAAAACATTCAAAATATTTTAAAGAATTAATCGAGAAAAGATATTTTACAATCATTACAGATTTGGATACCAGGAAAGTTATTTGGGTTATGGAGGGTCGTTCAAAAGCATTGCTGGATGGTTTTAACAAGATCATAGGATCTGAATGTTGCAATTAAATTGAAGTCGTGGCTGTGGATCAATTTGAAGGAATTAAATCAAGCAATGAAGAATACTGTCCTCAAGCAATTGTAGTGTTGGATCGATTCAATATTATTAAAAACTTTGAAGAAATTCTTAATGAGACCAGAAAATATCTTCATGATTTGATGCCTACGAATGATCCTTTGAAAACGAAAACTAGGTCATCAAATAAATTTAATTTTATGAAAAGAGCAGGTTGCAGATCTGAAGCAGAGACTCATAGCATAAAAGAAGTGATGGATCAAAATGAAGAATTTACGATGTTAGAAATTATCAAAGAACGGATGCTATCAATGTTTTTTGAAACAGGTGCAACCAGTGCTTTATTTATTTGGACTGAAATTGGTGATTGGGTTAAGTACCCTAAGTTTTTTGAACTCAAACGATGGTATGATTTATTGAACTTGGACTGGAAATGTGTGGCAAATTATTTTAAATACCGGGTCACCACGGCAGTCAGTGAAGGTATTAATAATGTGATTAAAACATTGAAGCGCAAAGCCTACGGTTACAGAAATATGGGATATTTTAAACTTAAAATATTACAAGTTTGTGGCTATTTAAACTCGAGATACATACCTTCACCTGACTTCAATGACTTGCACTAAAATGAGAAAGACCCCTTAAAAGTGACACAATTTGACAGGATTCATTGATAATTAAACAGTTTATCTCTGGAGTTCAAATAAAACGCACTTAAAGGTGGTATTTATTTAGCAGTTAATAAATGAACTGCTTCGTTTGAATAAAAAAAAATTAATCCCGCAAATTTCGGAGCTATACAAAAAAGGAATAGAATGAAAAACTTAATAAAAATCATTTTGACTGCGCTCATTATTACAAGTTGCGTACCTGATGAAAACAATATAGACCCTGCGACTACTGATATTGCCTATGACTTCAGTTTATCACTTTGGGGTCCTTATGGCACTGGCAAATCACCTGGCTTCTTATCATACATACATCCAAAGCAAGGCCATTTGAAGCTGGTAAATAAAAATATAAAATTGAAATTGAGATTAGAGGCTGTTCTAGCAAATTCAGCGATTCAAGAATTCGATTTCGAATTGAATGATCAAACAGACAATAACGGTCAGTTTAAAAGCAATTTTACTATTCTATCAAAAAAAGAAAATCCTATAAGAAAAATAACAAAAGTAATGCTAAAAATATTATCTACAAATGAAAAAAATATACCTATTGAGTTTAGTTATTATGTGGAACCTGATTTTATTAACTTGGCAAAAATGGAGTTTCTATCAATAGTATCTACACCAGACTTTTCTGTTTTAAAAGGAGACAATGTTGGCAACAGAAAAAAGTATGTAAAATCATATGTATTTTCATCAAACATTGAAATGACTTTGAAGTAAAGCTGTTCGGTCCATACCGGATAGATACTTTACACTTCGTACTGGAGACAACCCTTACACTTTTTCGGGGGAAGATCAAAGCTGTAGCACTTTAGGGAGCGTGATGGCATTAGGTGATGCTGCTTCAAAGGGAACTATGGATGAATTTGAGCTAAGTTCAGATAATGATTGTCATTACGGTGCGTAACCATTCCAAGAAGAAACAAGAAGATTAGGCATACAACGTACAAGAAAGATGGCAAATACACCTAAAGGAAATGCTCTTGTAGAAAGATTTTTTAGATCAACAAAAGAAGAATGTGTTTGGCTTTATCGATTTGAAAATTTTGGACAGGCCAAAAAAGCTGCTGATGAACGGGCTCAAAATTATAATTACAAGTCGTGTCTCAACTCAATAAAAGGCCAAAACATCACTGATTAAATTATATTTTATTAAAGAACAAATACCCAATCTGGCACTGGCGCTATAAATATTTGAATTTTTTAATCAATTCTTAGTGGTTAAAACTGGCCTTAGGTTTGCTTAAGTATCAAATTAAGACAAGCCTTCACTTCTAGCCACGATCGTGGCGCACTATAATAGTGAAACACAACCCGCCTAAAACTTCATCGCTGGAAGGGATAAAACCCCGGCCTCCAGCTTGTGCGCGATCTGAAAAAATAGACTTATTATTCTAATGCATTGAATTTTTATGAATTTTAGCTCGTATTTGTTTGACTTCATCAACTTGAAATTGGTAGGGCTTACCACACATTTGACATATTATTTCTGGCGTTTCTTCTTTATCAATCATATCTTGCAAATCTGCTTCGCCTAAAACTTCAAGTGCTGCAGAAACACGATCTCGTGTGCAAGGACAAAAGTATTTAAGTGAATGATCATGTTCTAGCTCAGTAAAATCGATACCCGCCATGTAAGGCTCAACCAAATGAACGGGCTTACCCCCGTTCATTAAAATTTTAGAAATACTTGGTTTTAATAATTCAACATTTTGTTCAATCATTTGAACTATATTTTCATCGACACCAGGCATAATTTCTAAAATCATTCCTCCAGCTTTTTTAACAATTCCGTATTCATCCAGATAAATTCCCAGCGCTACTATAGAACGAATTTGATGGGACTGATGAAGATAATGAGCTATATTTTCTGCTATATCTTCTGAAATTAATTCAACCATTCCTTGAAAGGGTTGCTTTTGAAAAGGCTGATGTCGAGCCACTGTTAAGGTTCCATTTCCGATAGCGTTTTTAAATTTAAAACCCTCTAAATAATCAGGGGGTTCATATTGAGGAAATGGAGTATAAGCACGAACTTGACCCTCGTAATGAGCTTCAGCGTAAATACTTTTAATTGATCCATTTCCACGAAATAATAATCCTACCTGTTGTTTTTCTTTGAGTTGGCTTGCTAATAAGGCTGCACCAATCATAGCCTGACCAACTCCCAAAATAGGAATTGGAAAAATTTTTTGCACTTTTTGAACCTCTTGAATCACTTCAGTGGCATCAATTGCAGCAATACGAACTGTAAAATCATTCGAACAATAACGATAAATTTTTGACATAGACTGATGCTATCAAATGGGTTTAAAATTCTCAACAGATTAAGGAAATTACTCAGTATGCGCATCGTCCTATTTAGACATGGTCACAAACAATTTTCGATGGATGAGAATCCCAGTCTAAGTTTGAAGGGATTCGATCAATCAAAAAAATTAACACAAATGCTCGACACAAAAATTTTACCAAATCCAAACGAATGCTGGCATTCCTTTAAAAAGCGAACTTTTGAAACGCTACAAGAACTAAAATTAAATCCATCAATTCAATTTAAATTAAAAAACAATCTCAACGAACGTCAAGCCACAGAAACAATTAAAGATTTTCAAAATCGAATTAAGCTGATTTTAATTGATATTCAAAATTTACAAATCGTATCTAAAGAGCACATTTTATTTATCTGCAGCCATTACGATTGGATCGAAGAATTTCTAAATATTGCTTCCTGTTCAAAGGATTTAAATGCCTTTGAATATTCAAATTGGGCCCCTGGTCAATATTTAGATTTTGAATTTTATGATGATCAGTTTCACATTCTACACAAAGGAGTACTGTGATGACTCACCAAAATATCTGGGCCGTCGGAAGAAATTACGCACGTCACGCAGCAGAAATGAAAGCAGATATT
Source organism: Pseudobdellovibrionaceae bacterium (assembly GCA_043765175.1). Classification (GTDB taxonomy): domain Bacteria; phylum Bdellovibrionota; class Bdellovibrionia; order Bdellovibrionales; family Bdellovibrionaceae; genus Pseudobdellovibrio. The sequence continues at coordinate 9,260 of JAYUJM010000137.1, forward strand.
CCAACTGAGCCACTGTTCTTTTTAAAAGCTGGAAGCTGTTTGCATCTTGAAAATAAAATTAACTTGCCTGCTTGGTCCAAAGAAATAAATTACGAACTTGAATTAGCCTTCTTAATTGATGAAAATTTAAATTTTTCACATTTAACTTTAGCTTTAGATTTGACGGCGCGTGATCAACAAGCTTTAGCAATAAAAAATGGAACACCTTGGACACTGAGCAAATCATTTAAACAATCCTGTCCCATAGCGACGTGGATAAAGCTGGACGAAATGGAAAATTTTAAATTCTATTTAGAAAAAAATAATCAAAAAGTTCAACAGGGATCTTTAAATGAAATGCTTTTCAAACCTGTACAGCTTTTAAATTATGCGAAAGATCATTTTCCAATCATTAAAAATGATATTTTACTCACAGGTACTCCTGAAGGAGTTGGCCCTCTTCAAATGGGCGATAAATTGAATGCCAAACTTTTCTCAGAGCTTCAAAATAAGGAAATTTTAAATACTAACTGGATTATTGAATAAAGGAAATATATGGATTCTCAGCAAAATAAAATAATTAATTTAGGTGAAACAATTTTAAAAAAAATGGAATCTCAATCAAAGATTTCACTTTTTTCCAAAGATTTTTGGTACGGATCTATAATGGATTGGAGTATGAAAAATGAGAAATTCAAAACAAATATGTTTCGTTTTGTTGATGTTCTTCCTTCACTTCAATCTGGTGATGATGTAGCTACTCACTTAAAAGAATATTTTTCTGAAAATGGCAAAACTGAATTGCCACCTGTTTTTAATGTAGGGCTTGGATTAGGCTCTTTAGTGCCTTCAATAATGGCCGGTGCTATTAAAAAAAATGTCACCTCAATGGCAAAAATGTTTATTACCGGTGAAAACCCAAAAGAGGCCTTAGAAGTTTTAAAAAAAGCTCGCAAAAATAATTTAACATTTACTGTTGATATACTTGGCGAAGCTACTTTATCAGAAAAAGAAGCCCTTGAATACCAATCAAGATATCTCGAATTAATTGAATGGCTTTCAAAAGACGCGAACGATTGGAAAGAAATTCAACTTTTAGATTCAGACAATGACGGAGCAATTCCTAAAATAAATGTTTCAGTTAAGATGACAGCTTTATATTCTCAAATAAATGATAAAGATTGGGATAATACTAAAATTAAAATCAAAGAACGCCTTCGACCTGTGTTCAAAAAAGGAATGTCTTGCGGAGTTTTTATTAATCTGGATATGGAACATTTTGGAGTCAAACATTTAACCGTTGAAGTCTTTGAAGAACTCTTACTTGAAGATGAATTTAAAAATTATAAACATTTTGGCTGTGTTGTTCAGGCTTATTTAAAAGATTCTCATGATGACGTCATTGATCTTATTGCCTTTGCAAAAAGACGACAGTGTCCATTTACTATTCGAATGGTTAAAGGAGCCTACTGGGATTCAGAAACAATCGAGGCTCAACAAAAAGGCTGGGATATTCCAGTCTACACTGATAAGGCAGCTACAGATGCTAATTATGAAAAATGTATCAATACTGTTTTTGATAACTATCAGTTTATTCGTGTGGCCATTGCCTCTCATAATGTCAGAACGATTTCCGCTGCTATCATAAAGGCAGACTCGCTTAATATTCCAAAAAATGCGTATGAAATTCAAATGCTTTACGGAATGGCCGAGCCCATAAAAAAAAACTTTATCTGAGATGGGCTACCGTGTTCGAGAATATGCTCCTGTTGGTGATCTTTTGCCAGGAATGGCCTATTTAGTTCGACGTTTATTGGAAAATACATCTAATGAATCTTGGCTACGCGGAAAATTTGCTGACGGAAAAACCTACGCAGAGCTTATGAAAGATCCTGCTTTAAATTTAAAAACAGTCATACCAACAAACGGCAATAAACTATTTTATAACGAACCACTTTTAGATTTTGCAGTTCAATCCAATCGAGAGCAATTAAAAATAGCTTTAAAAAATTTTCGTCAAAAGATGCCCTATGAAGTAAAGCCAATTATTGAAAATAAAATGATCACTTGTTCTGAAAAATTTGTTCGTGTCAATCCATCTTTAAAAAATGAGGTTGTTGCCAATATTGATATGGCTACAAAAGAATTAGCCGAAAAAGCAATGTCTTCAGCTAAAAAAGCATTAAACAATTGGAAAAAAACAACAAGTCATGAGCGTGCTGCAATTCTTGAAAAAGCTGCAGACATTATGTTGCGTGATCGTTTTAAATTAATGGCTACACAAATTATGGAAGTCGGAAAACCCTGGGCAGAGGCTGACGGAGACATCACTGAAGCCATTGATTTTTTAAGATACTATGCAACCCACCAACGTGAATTATCAGCACCATTTAAAGTTGGACATGCTTCTGGCGAAACAAGTCACTACATTTACAAACCCCGCGGTGTTTGTGTTGTCATAGCACCTTGGAATTTTCCATTAGCTATTTTAGCCGGACAAGTCGCGGCTGCTTTAGTAACAGGAAACACTGTTGTGATGAAACCAGCAGAACAAAGTTCATTAGTGGCCTTTGGACTTTTTGAAATTTTTAAAGAAGCAGGTCTTGCTGAAAATATTTTACAATTTTTACCAGGCCATGGTGAAATCGTCGGTGATTATTTAGTTAAGCATAACGATACAGCAACAATCGCATTTACTGGATCTAAAGCAGTCGGTTTATTAATTCAAAAAAATGCGGCCCTTATTCAGCCTAATCAAATTAATGTTAAAAAATGTATTATTGAAATGGGTGGTAAAAACCCAATGATCATTGATAATGATGCTGATCTGGATGAAGCCGTCGACGCAGTACTTTATTCTGCAGTTGGTTTTTCTGGACAAAAATGTTCTGCGGCTTCAAGAATTATAATTTTAAAAGATGTTTTTGATAAGTTCGCGAAGCGATTAGTCGAAGCTGCGCAGTCAATTACTATTTCTACTGCTGAAAACCCTTCAGGCTACTATGGGCCAGTGGTTGACGAAGAAGCTTATAATAGACTGCTTAATGAGATTTCAATAAATGAAAAAAAACATCAGCTTTTATTTAAAAGTGATGTTCCTCAGGACGGCTACTTTGTGCCTGTCAGTATTTTTTCTAATATAAAAACAACTGATGAAATTGCACAGAAAGAATTTTTTGGTCCGATTATAGCCCTGATCAAAGCTGAAAATATTAACGAAGCTCTTGCGATTGCTAACGATAGCGAATACGCATTAACAGCAGGAATTTTCACAAGATCACCAGTTAATATTGAAAAAGCAAAAATTGAATTAGAAGCAGGAAATATTTATATCAATCGCGGCATCACTGGCGCCATGGTTGATCGTCATCCCTTCGGTGGATTTAAAATGTCAGGTATCGGTTCTAAAACCGGTGGACCTGATTATTTGAAACAATTTACTGAACCTATTGTGATTACTGAAAATACAATACGCCGGGGATTTAGTCCTGATATTTTATAGATGATACTTTATGGATTTTATTTTATAGTTCGTTTATAAATGCGATAGATTAGTCCACTAATTAAACCAAATAATGCTCCTCCGACGTGAGCATTGACTGCTACTGTACCAACACTAGCTTGCACGGTGCTATTTTTAAGTAAATCTATAAAATCATTCATCATAAATATAGGGAAAATATAAAATGCTGGCATATAAAAATGTCCATGTTTATGAACCAAAAAATAACTCCATTTAATATTTTCTGCTCCTTTGAGAACAACTAAAAAACTCATTAATCCTGCAATTGATCCAGAAGCTCCTACTACAGAAAAGTTAAGATCGCTTCCTAAGTATAAATAGGCGAATCCAGCTGCAAATCCAGATAGAATATAAATCAGTAATATTGTCATTTCACCAACCATTATTTGCAACAAACTAACAGTTAAATATAAAAAAAACAAATTTGATAATAAATGAAAAAAGTTGGCATGTGTGAACTGATAAGTTATCCAACTGATAATGGTATTATTTTTTGAACCTAAGCCATAAACTACAGATCTAGATTGAGAGTTTTCAGTTTGAATTTTTTTTAAAATTTTTTTACTTTCGGAAATCATTATTTGATCACCCACAAAATTTATTTTTTCGGCTTTTGACCAAAAATTTTCATCTTTAATAAACAAAAATGGATCCAGTTTAAATTGACTTTGAATATCATTTTTTTGTAAAGGATCTATTGTTTGTAAATACATATTTTGAAGCTGTCGAATGAAACTTTCAGAAATTGCCGAGCCTGAATCAATTTTATTCCATTCAAGATCCATAGTTTTTTGATTTTGATGAATAGAGAATTGAAAAATAAAAATAAACACATTGCAAAAAATTAAAATCCAGACTGGAGTTAAAAAAACATCAAAGATTTGACTCAAATCTAGCTTTTTATTTTTAAAATCGACTTCTCCAGGAAAAATCATTTTTGACTTACCCATTGAAGCAGTTCGAAATTAACGGCGTCAGAGTTTTCTTTTGTCACACTTGAGACCTGGCGATCGCCTTGCATTTTACAAAAAGAAAATTGTGACTGTTTACAAATTAACGAGAAATATTTTTCTGTCATTTCAGAATCGACACCTTCTTTTTTAAATAAATACCACTTACTAACATAGGCTAGGTTTTGATTTATACTATCTTGATTGTCCTCAATGACTGAATCAACCAAGGACATTAAGCAATTACTTTGATCAATTTTTAAAATATGTAAAGCAAGAGCAGCTTTAATTTTTACTTCTTTTGTAAGCTGATCATCTATTTTACAATTAGAATAATCAACAGCCATATAATTTTGAGTATTTAATATTTTCAAATCAGTTAAACTTTTATGCTTAATAGTAAAACCAACAAATAATAAAAAGACTATTGAAATACTAAGAACAGAATAAGCCTGACCAATATATCTTTTTTCGAAAGGAGAAAATTCAACATCTGAATTCGGAACTACTGAAACCACATGAGCATCTGCAATTTTATCATAAAATGGCCTTGAGTTTTTTTGATATAAAACTGCTAAATAGGGAAATCCAAGTAAAAATACCGAGAAAACATGCCCGCACTGACGCATCAGAATTCTTAAAAAAAAATGTGTATTTGAATCGTCAAAATTTATTTTCACTTTGAAAAAAGTATGCCCAGGAGTGCTTCCTGTGAAATAAATCAGCACTGACTGTAAAACTGCATAATAAAAAAAAGCGATAAAAATCATGTCTAATTGAACCACTTGAGTTGCTAAATCTGATTGATTTTCACGAAGTAAAATATAGGAATTTTTGAACAAAAGGATCATTAAAAAACTAACAACAGGAGATAAAATAAAAAAATCTGTTAAAACTGCAAGGAAACGATTTAAAACAGATGCTTTTTGATTTATAATATTATCGAAATTTTTTGCAGGGAAAATTAAATCTGAAAAAACCATACTGTTATATCGGTTCTTTTTGTCTCAGAATGAGTCTAGAATTTACGAATTACAGATTTTGATAACGAATTTTGTTAGACCTAGACTGTGTATTTTAACAATTACTGAACTATGAATTCCTGAATAGCGCCCTTATCATTCAAAAATATTTTAAAAACTCCGATTTGCTTTTTACTTTTATCAAACAGTTTGATTTCTTCAGAGTTTGGTCCAGATGTTGATACTTGATAACTATCATAGGATTTAAGATCCGCTCCAAAACGCTTTATCAAATCCATCGAATTTAAAAAAACTCCTGGTTGAGTATTTTGCAAAGTTAATTTTTGTATTTGTCCATTTTCTGAAACAACATCATATTGACCTTTAAAAAACTCATATACCAATTGATCCTGCCAATTGGGCTTCACTGCAACTTGAACTTGTTCTTTATTATTTGAAAGCTCAGAAGCAATTTTTTGTTCCCACTTCACTTGTTGATCAGAGTTTCTTTCTGCGAAAGCTGCCACTTCACGGCCAGACTGATCTAGTTTTGAAATATAAAAATAGTGAATTAAAAAAGTGGTTGCAACAAAAGCTGATAATAAAATTATTTTTTTCATATAATAATTATGACACGAAATTGATTTCTTTTTCCAGATAAAATAAAAAAAAGACATACTTTGAGTATGTCTTTTTTATAATTACATTGACACAGACAATCGTCTAAGCTGCTGACAGCTTGCGACGACGGGCTTGGGAGGGGTCGATGTTAAACTGCTTAACTTTACGATATAGTGTAGCTCGACCTATACCTAGGGCTTTAGCCGCTTCAGTCAGGTTTCCTTTGTATTGAGTAATGGCTGATTCGATAGCTTGCGCTTCAAGAACTTCCATCTTTTGAACCTTCTCAGTTTGTTGCACAGGAAAATTAACAACATTGTTGTTGTAGTTTGTCTGTACAGCTTGATGACCACCAGCTAATGACGGAATTCCATTCACTAGTTGCGATCTAAAGAATGGATTTTCCATTCCCTCTTTCCATTGCGGTCCTGTGTAACTTAAAACTGAAA
>JAYUJM010000138.1:0-74735 GCA_043765175.1 Pseudobdellovibrionaceae bacterium
TTTCTGACTTGTTCAGAAATTTCATTTTCAGAAAATTTTAGCTTTGTTGTTAAAAGAACTAAAGCACGACGATGAAAATACCATAATTTTTTTTGATCTTGTTCATCGCTATAATTAAAACCGTAACTTTTTAAAAAAGCATCGGCTTCCTGCAAATTGTGTATATTGAGTTTTGGTTGATCTAAAATTGATTGGCCCCCGGCCACTACTGAAAGTTCTTCAAAATTAAACTTATAAAAATGCTGAGAATTAAAAAATTTCACGTTCCTATATTAGTCAGATTTTCTGAGTAAAACAACTATTGCTTATTTAGAAAAGAATCCACAAGGTGCTTTTATTGAGAATTGTCCTAAAGTACCAGCTGCCGGCTGAGCTTGATTGTTAACGTTGCGGTCATTTTGATAGCTAATTAGGCCAACAAATTCTTGATTTGTAACTACACCTTGCATTTTGACTTCACCGTATTGATCTTTAAATAAAATTTCAGCTTGTCCTGTTTTCAAATCAACTTGTCCTGATGCTGCAGGGATTGTAACTGTTAAAGGTTTACCCTCTTGTAAAGCAATACTATCATAAATTGAAATTTTAATATTTGATTGTGTCATATTAACTTGACCATTTTGATCAAGTTTAATTTTACCACTGAAGCGAACACCAGATTGATTACTATAACCATCATTTGTAATCGAACCGATATCAGTCGATTTAATAGCTGCAGATAAAAAATCTTTAACTTGTACTTCAAATGTTGTAGCAGAGTTTGTATTATTATCAGCAAAAATAGTCCCCAATGATTGAGCTGTATATCCACATGTACTTATAGAAAATGGAGACGTCACACCTGCATTAGGAGTGTTGTAACTACCAGTTCCATACAGATTATTTTGATTATTTGGATTATTAACAGATCGCACACCAGATTTTGAAGCTGGCTGACATCCCATCAAAGCTATTAATACTGTCGCAGCGACAAGGGCCTGACTGAATTTTCGTAACTTTAACTGTGCTTTCATAAAACCTCCGTTTTAATTTTTAAAATCTAATAATTAAGTATAAGGCAAGTCTTAAGCCAATACTTTCGTATCACATCATAACAGTTGTCAAAATTGTGTTTTAAATTATAACGCTTTAAACAGTTCTATGAGGGCGTTGGTATTAATGACAATTTTTGATAGCAGGTGTACTAGAATTACTTACTGATCTCAAAATGGGAATTCAAAATCCCTCTTGATCCATCAACTCAATAATCATTTTCACGGGAATACTTCCATAACTGAGAAACTTCTCGTGAAATTTTTTAAGACTAAATCTTGATCCTAATTTTTTCTTCAGCTTTTCGCGGTAATCATAAATTTCTGTAAAACCAGCAAAATAACTGGACAACTGAACTTGTGAATAAGTGGCGCGATTCCATTTTTCTTCAAACTCAGTTCGTTCTTGAAATGCTTGATTCATTAATAAGTCTTCGGCCTGAACTTTTGTCATATTTAAATTGTGAATGCTGTAATCTAAAATTGTGTTACAAGTCACGCGTAAAAACCATTTGTAATACATCAGCCACAATTCTGGCTCTTGATTACCAAAACCTTCTTCAAGCATCATGCGTTCTGTATAAACAGCCCAGCCTTCCATCATCGTTCCACTTTGTAAAAGTTTTTTGACAAGGCTACTATTTTTATTGCTATAAACTAGTTGCACATAATGCCCCGGAATAGCTTCGTGAATATTAAGTATTTTCATCATGTAATCATTGTATTCACGTAAATAGCTTTCCTGGCGTTCTTTTGATAATTGAGTAGGTGGCGTTACATTATAATAAGTTTTACCCTGAACTTCAAAAATGCCAGGGGAATCAACACTGGCGCCAGCGAACCCTTGTTTGTAAATAGGAGTTTCACGAACCTCTAAGGGTTGGCTTTCATCTAAAGTCATCAAATCTTTTTTAAGAACAAAATTCCATAATTCAGGAATTTGCTTTCTAATATTTGGCAAAATTTCTTCCACAGTTGAATGCTTTAAAGAAATTTTCTCGATTAATTGCGAGGTCATTTTAATTTGATCTTTTGGTGGTTGAATTCCTGGAAAATATTTAGGCCATAGTTTTTCAGAGATCAAAAACATTTTCTGATGAGTTTGTTTTTTTGCGGCGATTGCTGATTGATATATTTGATCAGCTGATTTTACAGTTTGCATTTCAAATTTAAATTTTTGAGCATATTCTTTTTTAGAAATTCTGAAACTTTTAAATGAATTATTTTTTTTCAATCTTTTATTCATAGATTCTAAATTTTCAACATGCTTTTCTGTAGCTTGAACGGCAAGACTCAAATTAATATTAAATTTTTTGACAAATTCAATGGATTTATTTGTTTTTAATAAAGATCCGTTAAACGTTGAATTTAAAAAACTAATACTGCCTTTGTTTTGTTTGATAGCCAAATTTAAATGTTCTTTTGAAGAAGTTCTCAACGCCGCAAATGAAGCTTCATAATAAGCTGGTACATTTTCCAACAACAGACTAATAAGTTCTAGTTTTTGATCAGTGCTTTTTTGACTTGAGTTCCAAACTTCACCTATGACGTTGGCGGCATTAATATGTGAAGGATTAGTTTCATAGCTTTTGAAATAAATCGAATACCAAATTGAAGATTCAATTCCATTTTGTAAAAGCTTATGTTCAATTTTTTCGTTAGAATTCAGCTTTTCAATTTTGTAGTTTTTTAACAGTGCTAAATATTTTTGATAAAACTGAACCATCGTTTTATTTTTTTGATGGTCATAGGCTTTAAGTTGAAATTCATATTTTGGGTGGCCTAAATAAGCTGGATAATTTGTATCTAAAGACCAAAGTTTATTAAAGTACTGATTTTGAAAATTTTGCCACTCAGAAACAGGCTGGAATGATTCCTTTTTTATATCTACTGGTGTTCGATTTTTATTTTTAAAATCTAAATGACCGCAGGACTGTGCAAATAGAACCAAAACAATAATATATAAAAACTGAAACATAGAGACCTCTTATAAAGGATAAACTTTTTGTGTAGCTTCGACTATAGACTCGAATTCTGCAGCAAATTTTTCTGAAATAGCTTTTGAAAAATAATCTGGTTTAATTTTAAAATCTGATAAACTACATGTTGGAACAGGAGTTCCTGAATTTGTCACATTAACTGCAAAGTGAATTTGCAAACTGACCGCTGATTTTGAAGCAATCGAAATTGATAACTTTTTTTTAACTTTAGATGACTGCAGCCAATAAATATCATCACCTTCACGCTTTAAGTTGAATTTATTTTTCAACAAATCACTGAGATATTCAAAGATTATTGAAGCAAATAATCTTTGCAAAGCAACCCCTGCAAGTAATGACTGATCAAATACTTCGACTATAAAGTGAATCATTTCATCACCAGCAATTAGAGAAGAGGTTAATTTATCTTCTAGATCGATCATATTTTTTAAATCGACATGACAAGGTCCTACCCAAGAAACGATGGAGTTTCCAGAAATCTTAAAATGCTCATGTGCAAACAAGGGTCGAAGTTGTGCTCCATCATATTTCATTTTCGTTTTTGAATAATGCTTTTTCATAAAATTGGCCTTAAAGTTTAAAATTATTTAATTTAAATGCTCGCAATGTTCGTAGGCAAGATTCACATTGACCACACCACTCAGGGCCTGAAAAATAACAAGGCCAAATTAAATCAAGCGGAATTTTTTGATCCAAAGCTATTTTTACAATTTCTGATTTCGTCATTTGTACAGTATATGAAACAACTTTGACTTGGTTAGAAGTAGAAAATGTAAATGATTCATTGATTGAAGTCATAAAATTTTCACTGTTATCAGGAAAAGTGGCAGCCTCTTCTAGATTAAAACCAGGAATAATATAATCAATTGAATAAGCATCAGCAAACGAAGCTGCAATATTTAAAAAAACTCCATTACGATTGGGTACCCAAACTGACTTTGCTGATTTTAAGGAAATCTGTAAATCATCTATAGCGATGTCAGTATTCACCGGAACTTTTTTATTTGAGTCTGTGAGTGCCGAACCACTGACTTTTTTTAACCAAGGTAAATCAATAACAGTATTTTCAAGACCCAGTTGCTTTGAAATCTGTTGAGCTTTTTCGATTTCTTTGACGGCTGCGATCTGGCCATAATCAAAAGTAATCGTTTTTACGACTTTAGTTTTCTGATGCGCTAAAAATAAATTAACAGTTGAATCTAATCCCGCTGATAAAAGAACTATTGATTTTTTATTCAGCATGAAGTTCGAAGTCCTTTGCTAAAAATTGTATGGATTCTGTTTTTCTAAAATAATTCGTTTGAATTTCACCTAAAAAATCGTATTTTAAACCCACTTTTAATATATTCTTTTTTGCCTCAACAGGAGAGAAATATAAAATATCAATTGGTTTATTTGAATTTTTATTTTGCGCTGTGATTTTTACGTGCCCGCCTTTAATTTCCTTATAACTTAATAATTCTACTTCATTAAGCCTAAATAAAGGCACAGGAAAACCTACTCCATAGGGACCTGTAAAATTATACCATTTCATTGCAGATTGATTGAGTTCGTCAGATTGAACGATAGCATCATACACAAGATGGACTTCAACAGGAGCTTGAGCCAACTGAAAATAATGTTGCATTAAACACTTAGTAAATTGATCTGTGGCTGATAATGGCAACTCAAAACCAGCAGCTGCTGCATGCCCACCAAAACGATTTAATAATTTTTCGGCACTGGCCAAAGCATCGACTAAATTTCCATGAGATCCAGCTGGAAGTCTTGAACTACCAACTATCATACCATCTTCATCGAGTGATCCAATAAACGTAGGCCGATTTGTATCGTTTGCAATTTTAGTTGCGATCAGGCCAATGACTCCGCGATGAAAAGTTTTAGAAAAAATAAAATTAAAATCTTTTTCTGCCCAGGTCAGAAGTGCAAGTTCAGCTGTTTCAACTGCACTATGTTGTAAATTTTGACGTGTTTCATTATTTTTTAAAATTCTTTGAATCATATTCTTAGCGCTAACAGTGTCTTGTTCCAAATAAATATCACGGGGTAATATTTCAGATTCCATTCGTGATAAAGCATTCAATTTAGGAGCGAATTTGATGGCTACATCTTGCGATGTTAAATCTCGACCTAGTAAACCTAAATTATCTAAAAGTTCTCGTAACCCCGGTTTGTTTGTATTTTGTAAAGCAATCATTCCGTGCTTCACTAAGACCCGATTATCATCAATCAAAGGAACCATATCTGTGATTGTCCCAATACAAAAAAAATCTAGAACTTCTTTCAAATCAAAATTACTTTTAAGTAAATTATTTTTTTGCATTTGACTCATCAGTGCACGAAGCAAATAAAAAGCAACGCCTGCACCACAAAGATATTTTAGATCAGACTTACAATTTTTTTGATTTGGATTTACTATACAAAATGCATTTGGCAGTTTTTCATTACTTTTGTCAGAAATAGGCAAATGATGATCCGTTAAAATCACATCCAAATCTAATTCATTGGCTTTATCAAACGCAGCAAAAGATGTAATACCCACATCAACTGTAATAATTAATCGCACCCCTTGTTCATAAAGATCAACAACTGCTGCAGGATGAAAACCATACCCTTCGCTTAAACGCTTGGGTTGATAAAATAAAACGTTATTGTAACCCAATCTTGACAAGCCTGTTTTTAGAATAGCTAGACCGCTCGTGCCATCTAAATCAAAGTCAGCATAAATGCAGATTTTCTCTTGAATTTGAAAAGATTCTAAAAGTCGTGAAACAGCTTTATCCATATTTAATATAGACAAAGGATCTTGCAGGTCAGACAATTTGGGTTGTAAAATTTTTTGTAAGTGGTCTTCAGATTGAATTCTTAAAGATAAAAAGCTCCATACCATATCTGGTATTGCGCTTTTATTCTGAACTTCAGCTAAAGGCTTTTTTTGAATCCAAAGAGCCATCAGATAAGCTAAGCTGTCACTAATTTTTTAGAACGCAATTTTTCTGTAATTAAAATCATAGGCGCAGCAACATAAATTGAAGAATATGTTCCAAAGATAATTCCAATACATAAAGCTAAAGCTATATCAGAAACGACTCCACCGGCGAAAGCAAACAAACAAAAAGCAGTTACAAATACAGTTCCTGAAGTGATGATCGTTCGCCCAAGCATATCATTGATGGCTTTATTGATAATAAAACTAAATCCTTCACGTTTGTACTTGTGTTCTGTTTCACGAATTCGATCGAAAACCACAATTGTATCGTTCAGTGAAAAACCAATAAGCGTTAGTATTGCAGCCATAATTGGAATATTCACTTCTTTTCCAATGAGGACATAAATCGCTAAGGTAATGACTGCGTCGTGGAATAAACAAGCCACAGCTCCTGGCGAGTAGTTATAATCAAAACGAATAGCTACATAAATAAGAATAACTAACAGCGAATAAAACATCGCTAATAAACCATTTCGTTTGAGCTCTCCACCAACTTGAGGGCCCACAGTATCGACTCGTCTGATTTCAGGCTTTTGAGTTGCAAAAGTTGTATTAATTTTTTCCTTTACAGCTGCTATCGACAAATTTAATAGATCGTTTGTTTCTTTATCAGTTTTACCTTGAGTTCCCTGAAAACGAAGGACATATTCATTTGCATCCCCAATAGATTGCACACCCACTTCACCGAGCTTCATACCTTCAACTGAACTTCTAAACTGATCTATGGTAACTGGCTGTTCAAATTTAATTTGAATCTCAGTACCACCTTTAAAATCGATACCGTAGTTAATTCCGCGCACAGCTAAGTACACTAAAGAGATCACTGTAAGCATCAATGATATACCGCCAAACAATCCGATTTTAGCGACGAAATCAAATTTACCAAAGTCTAAATTTTTTGAATCCATTTTATTTACTTTATTCATTTTAAAACTCATTTCTAATAATTAATAACTAAACTGAAATTTTCTTAACGCCAAAACGATAAACTAAATTATCTACAATAACTTTAGAAACAAACACATTCGCAAATAGTGTCGTTGCAAGTCCTGCTAATAATGTTACAGCAAATCCTCTCACGGGTCCTGTTCCAAAATATAAAAGAACACAGGCTGTAGCTGCCGTGGTAATATTCGAATCAAGAATGGCTGACATGGCTCGAGAGTAACCCTCTTGGATGGCAGTTTGAATACTCATTCCTGCTTTCATTTCTTCTCTTATACGCTCATTAATTAAAACGTTAGCATCGACTGCAAATCCCACCGTTAATGCCATACCTGCGATTCCAGGCAATGTTAAAGTTGCCCCTAAAGAACCAAGAATTGCAAACACAGCAATAATATTAATTATCATTGCAACGTCGGTAATAACACCCATTCCTTTGTAGTAAACAAGCATAAATAACATCACTAATATACCACCCAAAATAGCTGCAAATTGAGCTTTTTGCAAAGCATCACGCCCCAATGAAGGCCCAACTCGACGCTCTTCAAGCTGTTCAAGACTAACAGGTAATGCTCCTGCACGAAGGGATGTGGCAATTAATTTTGCTTCATCTAATACCGTTTGGCGATCACCTGATTTACCCAGAGTAATAACTGCAGATCCATTTGGAATTTTAGCATTAATGGTAGGTGCTGTTTTTACAACTTTATCTAAAACCACAGCCATTTGTTTTTTAATATTTTGCTCTGTGAGCTCAGCAAATTTCAAGGCTCCAATGGAATTAAATCGTAAGGCCACTTCAGGAGCACCGTATTGATCAAAAGTAACTGCTGCATTATCCAAAACATCACCTGTAAGGTCAGTATTAGTTTGTAATAATAAAGGCTGACTGCCAGTTTGCATGGTTTTTGAATCTTCACGTTTTTCAAAGTAGACGATAGTATTTAAAGGCAACTTTGATTTTATGTCTTCGTTAAGCTTTGTTATGTAATCGTTATATTTTAAGGTCTTCATTGAGTACTGACCTGCTTTTTCTGCATCGGCAATTATTGCAGAAATTTCAGCTGAAGTTTTTTCATAGTTAACAACCATGAAATCTAATTTTGCAGTGGTGTTGATCAGTTGTTTTGCTTTTTCAGCATCAGCCATTCCAGGAAGCTGGACTAAAATACGATCTCCACCTTGTTGAGTAATTGAAGGCTCAGCCACACCAAATTCATCAATACGATTACGAATTGTTTCAATGGCTTGTTTAATAATATTTTGTTTTTGCTCGATCATGTAAGCATCGAAATATTTTAACTCAATTTTTTCAGCAGTCGCTGACATCAACTGAAGACTTCCTGCATAACTTTTATTTAAAAAAGCTTTCACTTTTTCAACATCAGCACCTGGGTTTAATTCGACATCGAACGCACCAGCAGCAGCACTTGCAGTATTGAACCCCTTTACCGAAATACCTTCTTTTTCTAATTCAGTTTTAAGAGTCGAAGTTTGGCGAATGACAGTGGTTTTGATCACCGATTCAACATCAGCGCCCATGACTAACTGAATTCCGCCTTGAATATCTAAACCGTAGTTTAATTTTTCTGCAGGCCACCATCCTAATTTTTTAGTGTTAATAAAATTAGGAAGTACAAACAAAATCGCTAGCAATATTGCTATTCCTGCAGTCCATGTTCTTAGTCGTAAATTATTCATGCGTAAAAATCCTTTTTTGTTTTAATTAATAAATTATTTTGTTTGTAATGCCGCTTGTAAACTTAAAACCTGAGACTTCATGATTTTAATATTTACGCCGTTTGAAATTTCTAATGTGACTAGATTTTCATTAAGCCCTGTAATTTTTCCTAATATTCCAGATTGAGTAATGACTTGATCACCATTTTTTAATGAATCAATAAATTTCTTTTGCTCGGACATTTTTTTTGACTGAGGCCTGATCATAAAAAAATAAAAAACTGCAAAGATCACCAATATAGGAACAAACTGCATCCACACTGGAGCGGTTTCTGTTGTTACAGGAGCTGCAGCTTGAGCATAAAGTAAAGAACTCACTACGTTTACTAATCCGAAAAAAAATAATTTCTGTTTCATTTTCACCCTTTGTTTTTGAAAAAACCTAAAGTAAAATTGAACACTTAAACCGGAAACAGTTCAAGATTCTTTTGCAGACTCTTTATCAGATCTTACGAATCGCGTTAAGCAATCATCACGAAAATCAGGCCAAGTATCTGACTCAATACTGTCACGAACACGTTTCATCAATGTCATATAAAAATGTAAATTATGAATTGTATTAAGCCTTGCGCTTAAAATTTCACCACATAAAAATAAGTGTCTTAAATAAGCTTTCGAATAATTTTTGCACGTATAACAATCACATTCTGAATCAAGAGCTGAGCTGTCCTCTTTGTATTTCTCTCGTTTGATGCTAATTTTACCACTCCAAGTATATAAAGTGCCATTTCGTGCAACTCGAGTAGGCAAAACGCAATCAAACATATCAATTCCAGCATCAACAGATAAAATTAAATCAAGCGGTGTTCCAACACCCATCAAATACCGAGGCTTATTTTCTGGCAGTAGCGGAGCCACTTGCGGCATCAGCTCGTGCATGAGCTGAATGGGCTCGCCCACAGAAAAACCTCCAAAAGCATAACCTGGCATATCGATACTGGTCACTTGATCAAGTGAATATTTACGATATTCTAAACTAAGTCCGCCTTGTACAATTCCAAAAAGTAAACTTTGATCGCGTGTCATAGACTGATGTGATCTTTGAAGCCATCGATAAGTTAAATCCATCGAGCGCTTAATTTCCTCATCGGTGGCAGGGTACTTAAGGCATTCATCAAAGGCCATAATAATATCTGACCCCAAATCCATTTGAATTTCCATACTTTTTTCTGGCGACAAGAAATACTTCGCACCGTCAATATGTGATCGAAATTCAACGCCTTTTTCTGACATCTTGCGAAGCCCCGACAAAGAGAATATTTGAAAACCACCGGAGTCTGTTAAAATTGGTTTGTGCCAATTCATAAACTTGTGCAGCCCGCCCATTTTTTGAATCAATTTTTCACCTGGGCGCAAATGCAAATGATAAGTATTTCCAAGAACAACTTGTGTCCCGCAATCTGTTAATTCCTCAGGAGTCATCGCTTTCACTGTAGCGCGTGTTCCTACAGCCATAAAAACAGGAGTTTCAAACGTTCCATGCCCAGTCATTAAAGTACCACGACGAGCATTTCCTATTTTTTTATGGAGTTTAAATTCACCAATTTTCATAGATGAGGCTTCAGATGTAGTATTTTGTTTGATCATAGTCGCTCTTTTGCCATATATATGGGTGTTTGAAAACCATTAAATCGACGGGAACCGTAATATATGAAAATATCAATTATATCTTTATTTATATCTGCTTTATTTTTAACAGCATGTGCTTCGAAACCTAAAACAATTTTTGATCGCTCTAAAATTAATAAAATTTTTCAAGATCAAAAGCATGATCAAGAAATTAATAATTGTTACAAAAGATTACGTTTTACAAATCCTAAAGCGCAAGGCGAACTTGAAATCAATTATTATTTTAGAAGTCGCTTTATTAAAGAAGTTACTATTAAAAAAATAAGTCCATCACTTAAAAATACAGATTTTGAAATGTGTGTTTTAGCAATAGCAAACACTGTAAATCTAAATAATGCTATCGATAGCGCTGAAACAGCAGACACCGAAGTTCATTTAGAATTAAATCGTATTTATATGTTTAAGTAAGTTTTATTTTAAAATTAAATCTGCCCAGTTTAAAACATCTTGAGCAGCACTCAGTGTCACATTAATTTCTTCAGCAGTTAATTCCAAATGACCTTCTTCGTAACGTCGTGTAGTTGCGTACTGGTTTAATTCAGCCAAACTAAATCCAAAGGGTGGCGCTTTATCTTCAGGTAACAATGCAACTAATATTCCTAAATCATGAACCAATGGAAATCCAATTTGTAAATGAACAAGCACTGCTTTAAGAGCTTTTTCAATGCTTTGCTGACAAATGAAAATTATATTTTCAGGTCGACCCTCAAAAACAGCTTGATTCAAAACCTGAGCCGAACGAAAGTCACCTTTAGCAATACCAAGTAAAATTGGAGCATATTCTTTTTTGTAGTTCTTTTTTATTTTGTTCGTCATATTATTTTTTGACCACGGTGAAAAGCTTCAAAACAAATTCCGCCTAAATTTTTTCTTTCTTCAAATTCGCTTTTAATTTTAAAAATCCAATCAATTGCGATATCAAAACGTTTTGAAAATATCTCTTTTTTAACTTCGTCTAAATCAGTCTGGTTTTGAAAGACCAAAACAATATCTAAATCAGAATCAGCAGTCATTATTCCATTTACTGCTGACCCAAACAAATAGGCTTCATGAACAACATCAACAAGCAATAAGGAATTCAAAATCTCCTTAATCTTAGTTATCGAATCAAAATCGACTTGATTGTATTTTGCTAACTTCATCAAACTCACTCAAATACTCCAGCTGAAAAAATGCTCATATTCATATTTTATTGATACGCTGATGTCATTGAAAAATCAACTTTAATAAAACTCTACTTAATCCAAACACTAAGATCCCCGTAACTAAAAAGTTTATATTTTCGCTCAATAGCCCATTGATAATTTTTTTTCACTTGTTCTAAGCTTGAAAATGCAGAAACTAAAGCTAACAAAGTCGACTCTGGCTGGTGGAAATTTGTTAGCAAACGATCGACAATTTTAAAATCACTGCCAGGCTGTAACATCAAATTCGATTCCCCAGAAAGTTTTTGATTTCTGGCTACAGTTTCCAAAGTTCTAGTCACCGTTGTACCAAGACTCCATATTTTTTTATTTTCTTTTTTGGCTTGAATTATTTGATTCCAAACAGTCTGACTGACTTCATAGACTTCGGAATGCATTTCGTGTTGATCTAAATCTTCTACTTTAACTGGTAAAAATGTTCCCAACCCCACATGCAAAGTGATCTTTAAAACTGTTATGTTACGTCGTTTTATTTTATCGATGTCTGAATCTGTAAAGTGCAAACTGGCTGTTGGCGAAGCAAGGCTACCGGCCTTGTCCGCCCAGGCTGTTTGATACCAGCTGCTATCATTTGAATTTGTATGTCGTTCATTTCTGGCTTTTTGAATATAGGGCGGAAGCGGAAGTTCTGCAAAACTTTCAAAATCTGTTTCATTCAATTCTGGAATAACTTTAACTTTCTGAGGAAGCCCTTTTTCTAACAGAATCATTTTCGCCCCGTTCGGCAAAATGATTTCATCATTCACATTCGTTTTTTTAGATGGGAATAAAACTGACCACGTTTTATTTTGATCTTGATTTAAAAATAAGATTTCTAAACCATTTGATGTAAACACACGACGTTTTAAAACTTTAGTGTCATTAAGAACTAAGACATCCCCCGCAGGAATTTTTTCAATGAGTTGTTCTATTGTTAATTCGATGGGTTCATTTTGTTGATCCACCCACATCACCCGCGTAGGACGTGAAGGCTCAGTGGCCACAAGTGATTCGGGGTACTCAAAATGTAAATCTTTTGTTTTCATAAAGATGGTCATATCATGCTAATAAGCAAAAAAAAAGCGGAAGCACGCTGCTTCCGCTGAAAAACAAGTGGGGGAACCACCTAAACCCC
Organism: Pseudobdellovibrionaceae bacterium; assembly: GCA_043765175.1. Classification (GTDB taxonomy): domain Bacteria; phylum Bdellovibrionota; class Bdellovibrionia; order Bdellovibrionales; family Bdellovibrionaceae; genus Pseudobdellovibrio. The sequence continues at coordinate 12,654 of JAYUJM010000138.1, forward strand.
AAATGTTCTTTATCTATCGTCTCGAACTTTGAGCTTAAACTATTTCATTTGCAATTATGCTTATGAAATATTTCGGGTCTTGATTGTCGTCCAGAGGGAATAGAAAACAACCACCGAATAAATCAAGCAAAAAACTAAAAAATCACTAAATTCCATATTCACCGCCATTCTTGAAAATCCTTTTTCAAATTGACTGACTCTTAACAAAACTTGATTATCCTTATTGACTTATTGTTTTTCTAACCAGACGTCAGTTTTCAGCCTTCCTAGCTGAATAAACTGTGCGTCGTTTTAAGTCTTTATTCAGAGCTTCCGTGCTCTTATTATGAAGACAGACTTGGCTTTCAAGTTGGTTAGACACTTTAAAAATAAATGTCTCAATATCAAACAAACTAGACTTAAACCAAGCTATTGACCGAATGGGTGAAATTTGATTAGATCTATAAATTATTTTTATGTGCGCGGTTGGTGGAATTGGTAGACACGTACGCTTGAGGTGCGTATGCCGTAAGGTGTGGGGGTTCAAGTCCCCCATCGCGCACCAATCAACATTTTCGTTCATTTGCACTAATACGGCAAATGGCTTTCTTAAAGTAAATCGCACAGTTACGCCATCTAAAATCGGGTTAGAAAGTAGCTTATCAAGCATTGCTCTACGTTCATCAGCAGGACGAATATTCCATAGTGTTTTCGCAGACGTAGAAAGTTCTAAAACAGTTTTAGCCGTTTCCATTACCGCCGAAGTTAAACCCTTTTGTAGCGTTCCTAATTGGTCAGTAAGGCCATCACGATTCGTTCTAATGCGTGCTAACTGCTTCTCAAAGTCTTCCTGATTAATATTTCCCTGAATCCGTAAATCAAAAAGTTTATTTTCGTGCCCTTCAAGTTCTTTGAGGCTTTCTTTAAAACCTGCGATTTGAATTTCTGTGGCTTTGTGGGCTTTCTTTTCGGTAGCATTTAAGGCTTCAGCAATATCTTTCGCAAACTCTTCGCTAATACTAACCTTATTAATTAATTCGCCAAACTGTTCCCAAATTTTCGGGGCATTAATATTAACTAATTTTTCGTGAACGTTTTTTCCATTGGTGCAGCGGTAATAATGATAAGTTTTAATATCGCCCGTAGTTTTATTCGTCTTCTGTTTAGGGTCATAAATAACCCTACAACCGCAAGCACACTTCATCCATCCATCGGCAATGGTCATATATTCGTTACCGAAGTGCCGTTTTTTAAAACCCCATTTGCCACTTAATGAGTCCACCTTGGTAAGCCATTCTTTATTAATAATAATTTCGTGGTTACCTTGATAAAGCGTCCCTTTCCATAAAAACTTACCACGATAAAACGGATTATTAAGCCGCTTCTCAATGGTTCCTTTACGATAAGTAATTACTTTTTTCCCTGTAACAAGTCCTTCGTTAATAATGGTCTTTTTAATTTCTTCATAAGACAAACCATTCGCACGCAACTCAAATTCACGGCGAACAATTTTAATATTATTTTCGTTGGTATCAATGGCGATGGTGCCGCCACGATTTTTAATACGTCCTGTTTCTTTATCTCTGGCCTTCTCACAGACGTAGCCTAATGGTGGGTGACTACTTGGATACCATCCTGTTTCTGCTTTGGCCTTCATAGCGTCTTTAACTCTTCGGCGTAGGGTTCGCACAAAACTTGAAGCCATCGCACCATTTACATCACGGCTAATTAAATCGCCTTCCATACTTTCTTGATGGTAGACTTTTCTTTCCGTAATGTGATGAATATTAAAAACCCCATCTAAAACGCTATCTGTATTTTCCGCAAAATCTTTTCCGTTTCTTGCTTCACGGTCTTGGGCGTAAAATAAAATATTAAAATGGCCGTTCTTTTTAATAAATGCCATTGCTTCGTGATACTTTTTGCGGCCATCGCTTCGTTTAGCACTTTCCGTTAAAACATAAATTTTTATTAAATTTAGTTTATTAACTTCGCAATATTCACGGCATTTCTGCTCTTGAACTTGATGAGAAATCCCATCTTCTTGCCTAACGCTACTAACTCTTAAAATAGCCACCGCATCGCGGTTTTTATAAAAAATTTCTTCCATAATTATCCCACCTTCTTATTTAGTTTATTTTCTTCATCTTGCGTAGTCTTTTCGGGTTCTAAAGCGTCCCCTTGGGCGTTTAGCTCATCCCTTGACTTACGGAGAAGGTCATAAAACTCTACGATTACGGCGAATTCTTCATCCGTAAGGCTAACAGTTTCGCCAGTTGGTAATTTATAAGACCGTATTTTAACGGTGGGCTTAATGTCTTCAGGTGATTTTATTAAATTGGGTTCACCATTCCCAATGTTTTTGGGTTTATCCATACGTTAAACCAACTGAAGCAACGGATTCCCATTTAAGTTATTGCTTCGGGCTTTTGGCTGGTACGCCTACATTTATCCTTCACCACCTTTTAGGTTTTAGTTAACTCTTACCTGCTTATTATATTAGCTCCATTGAAAAAAGTGAAGGGATTTTACCGTTACAAAAATATCCAGAATTAATATATTTAATATTAAAACCTCACTGACCGCAGGGCAAGCCGTAGCCGTAGAGCGGAGGCGTAGCCCCAGTGTCAGCCCGTAATACTATAAGGGCAGACACTATAAGAATTAATAATAAAAACTCTATTACAAAAATATTTTAAAAAATCGTTTCCGTTCGTTTTTTATTCTCCATTTATTTTAGTGATGATTTTTGATGGTCAAAAATCTCAACAAAATAAACCGCCCTAATACGGGCAAGGAGAAGAGAAAATGAAGCACTTTATATTAACCAAGATTTATTCCTGTGGAGTAAATAACGAACCTAAAGACCTTGAGAAAGGACTTAATTTTATAGTGGTTCTGGAGGCTACCAAACGCATAGGTGTAATGGTGGTGCCAGAATTTATTAAAACAAAGTCACTTATTAAATTAGAGGCAAGCCAAGAGCCACAATTATTAGAAGTAGAGATTTTTAATATTAACGGCCAAGGCGGTGCACGGGTTCAAACTTATTACAGAATTATTCGTAAGGCCGAACTTGCAGGGGGGAAAAAATAATGAATTCCCTTTTACTTCAGTTATTAAAAAACAAGGAAGCCTTTATCACTCTTTTAGGAGTGGTAGGGGCAACCCTGCTTTATATCGTTTTAAAAATTTATAAAAATAGAAAATATCACTTAAAAGATTTGAAGGCGTTAGGGTTCTACCAAGACGATACCAAAGAATTTAGAAACGAAAAAACAGGGTTAAAAGAAAAACGAGTCAGTTCTAAAATTAAAGTTTACTGGCGAGGCAATAAATTAATATTCGCAAGATATAACCGAGCCTACGGTATTAAAAACTTTGAAACCTTACGGCCTAACCTTGAAACCCTTTTTAATATTAAAATTGAACTGATTACCTTTGAGAAGCAATGGCTATCATCCCAACCCAGAATTATTCTTCATTGTGAAGCGTTCCCAAAAACATTTTTAATATCGCAACGGCCAAAATTGAAAATAGGCCAAATCTTTTTAGGTATAGACGCTTTATTAAAGCCCGTTATTTTAGAGGCCATTGAGCATTTTGAAAACACCCTTTTAATATTAGCCCCGAAGGGTTCAGGCAAAAGCTGGCTCATCATTTCTTTATTAATTTCTTTTTTTGAAACCTTGCGTGAACAAAACCGTTTAGAAGAATACGAATTAATCATCGCAGATAATAAGGGAACAGATTTTATTAATGTGGTTGAGCGTTTTAGCGGTTCTTATTACCAACCCTTCGTAATAGCTGAATTACAGGAATTGGTAAGGCGGCTACGCAAGCATAAGGATGAAATTGAAGCAACGCTGGCATTTTTGAAGAAAAATAAAATTAGCCCACGGCACTGGGACGAATTAAGAAACGGAAATGTTAACTTCTACGTCCCTAAAAAATTAATATTAGTTCTGGATGAGTTGAAGGCTTACTTTGGTTCTGGTAAACAGGCACCGAAGCTCTCTAAACCGCCCACGGACGAAGAATTACTATTAAAAAAGAAATACGATTTAATTCAGGAGTTCGGCCATCTTATTAATTTCTTCGCAGAACAATGCAGAAGTACAGGATTAATATTAATTTGTGCTTCCCAATCGCCTAACAAAGGTGACTACGATTACCCCGATTTTATTAATTTTAATATTTTAGTATTGGGTCAAACAAACGCACAGCAATCCATCCAACTCATTGGCGATACCAGTCTAAACGATAACACCCTGACACGAGGTAAATTCGTCATACGTGATGAAATCGGCACCCGTAGGTTTTTAGCCCCCGTTCCAGTTGATTCAAAGGGGGAAAAGTAATGATTATTTTTAATAATATTTTTTGTGGACTGGATACCATCCATATCACCGTTACAAGGCCACGAAGTGCAATAGCGTTTTACGGTGAAAACGTCGAACCAACAGATAAACTCTTTTATGGCATTTTAGACATTTTAATAGGAAAAACCTTTATTGTTCTGGGTGGTTCTAAAAAATACGTTAATAACGGCGTTGAATATATCCAAAGTAACTCAAAGGAAATATTAATTCAGTTACGCTCTACCCATTTAATGAAAAACGGTTCTTTAAAAGTAGAAGCTATTATTAAATTTCTGCACGATAACGGCGTAAAACCAAAGCCAAAACGAAACCGAAAAAAAGCGGCTACCAAAGAAGTCCCGATTAATATTTTCTATCAAATAACACGGCTTGATTTTGCGTGCGATTATGAAACTAATTTTGACCTTGTTAAAATATTAAACGAAAAAATGGGTTATAGCCGATTCTTAGCAGGGATTCCTAAAAATTACGCCTACCGAGTTATTCACGAAAATTACCGTCTACCTAATGGCCTACGAGACCATAAAATCAAGGAGCTGAAAGCTTTTAATAAAGGCTGGGAACTGGCAATTTATAATAAAAAACTTGAGGTCATTGAACAAGCCAACGAGGAAAAATTTAAACTTTATCCCGAAGCCTACCACGAAATTATTAAAAACAAGAAGAGACAACTCTTTAGGGTTGAGTTGAGATTTTTCCGTTCCCGGAGCATTAGCTTTAATCATCTTACTGCCAGCGAAATTTTTAACTTACCAAAGCAGGAATTAATAAAATTCGGTAAGGCCGTCCGTTTAATAAAAATAAAAAATAACAATTCGGTAGAAAGTTCGCTTTTTTATAAACTCTTCGCCTTTGGCGATTCCATTAAAACAGTGAGGTAAATTGATATGGGAAACGACAATGCATTACAAAGTTTTGAACGGTTGGCACATCAGTCAATTAAACTATTAAATGAAGATATTAATAAAATGGACTGGGGCAAGCGATGGCAAGAAAATTACCCCAAAACTGAAAGGGCAAAACAAGAAACCGAAAGTTTAAAGAAATCTGGGGCTAAAGAAGCCTTGCAGGATTTTTTTAGTAAAGAGTCTTTAATATTAAAAAATTTAGGCGAGGTACAGTAATATGAAAGCCGTAAGAATTACTGAACTGGATAATATTAATGAGTTTCCCGTGGGCTACATTTTAAAATCTTCTGGACTTCAAGAATTGACGGGCTGTTGCCCCAAAGCCTTTTTTAATTTTTTTGGTCTTTTGGGAATTATTGAAGAATTAAACTCATCGTTTTTGTTTTGGCTAAAAGCTGAACTTCGGGAAAATGATGAAACGCTTTTAACACCAGTACAAGGAATAACCGATTTTTTTAAAAACCCTATTTTTAATAAATTAAACTGTGGAGGCGGTTATATCTACGAACAAGACGCTATCAATTTATTAAGCCTTTTAGCGGATGGATTTGTAATGCTGGCTTTTCTTCTTCCACAAGGAACCGAGAACCCAAGCCATTGCGAAGTTTACCACTGCAAAGATGGACGATTATTCTGTAACGGGGTAGAAATTGATGGAGAAACCTTTAATAAAAAGATTTTTTGCCATCCTAAAAATCAATATATTTTGGGAAGGAAGAATTAGTTACCTTAATTTTTAAACCTTAACCCTTTGAATTTGATGGAAAAAATACACGCCCCCAGAAATGCCAACTAATTTACAAGCGTTTAGGTAACTAAATAGTTGAAACTTATAAATTTTATGGATTTCTACAAGCTAAAAGGATATATATGCCCCCATCAAGGGGTTAATATGAAAAAAATGATTTTAAGTGCTTTAGCGTGTTCTTTACTTTTAACTGGTTGCGGAAAAGATAACTCTTCAAACAACACCCCAAATCAGGATGTGAACCAACAAAACCAAACCGCAAAAGCCGTTGAGTTGTCTAATAAAACTACTGCCGAAGTTTTAGCGTTAAAATATAATAAAGCGGTTCTCACCTGTTCTCTTTGGTCACAAAGAGGAAAAAATATTAATTTAGAATTATCCCCTAATGATTCTGCTTCTTTAGATTTAAAGAAAGATTTAGAGCTTCCACAAGTATTAGAATTAAATGCTTCTATGCAAGACCATCAAATTAAAATTACTCTTGAGGTAGCAAGCATTTCTCATTACGGCCTTTTGAACCATACGGATTCTAAAGGCAATAAAGTGGTGGCGAAGTATTCACCTTACGTAAAAATTAATTATTCTAATATTTCTCAAACTGTCTTCGGCGAAGGCCAATCAAGTTCAGGTAGCGGTTCAGCTGTAAGAACTGTAAACGAGCGAATTGAAGATATGGCTCTAAACGAATCTGTAAGCTCCAAGCCAGTTGAGAAAAATGGTGTAACAATTGATAAAGGTGCATTTAATGACTACGTTAATTGCATAATTGAAACAGATATTAAAACTGAATACGCCGACCAATTTTCTTACACTCCAGCAAAATAATAGTTTAATATTAACCCGTGTATTCAAGTAGAGAAGTTCTAAACTCGTCTACTTGGGTGCACCAAATAACAATTTAAAATCTCAAAAATATTTACAAAATGACTTATTTCAATAGTGTTGACTAGTTACGTAAATATCCAACCCATGTTTTAACCTGCTCAAGTCTTCCGTTTGGTCGGTTTGTATTTAATAATTGATTTAATCTAAAAATAAAAATTCGACGGCCAAACATAATTGCTAAGTCTAATGCAGTTTGCTTTTTTAGATTTTGTTGATCAAGAAGAACCCCTGCCTCAATAAGCAATTCAAAAATAGGCAAATGACCTTTAAACACAACTCCTATTAAAATAGAATTACCTGATGAGTCTTCAGAGTTAACATCTGCCTGTTGCGTAATTAAATATTGCACAAGTTCATGATGACCATTGTATGCAGCCAACATCAATTCTGTTTCATTTTTTTATTTCAAAACGATCAGCATTCATCACTTTAACCCAAGCTTGAATAAAATCGTTTACAAATTTTTTCTCAGAATTATTTTGAGCATAGACCTCAGAAATTGCGCGGATTTCAGAATTTGATCCAAATAATAAATCTGTTTTTGTCCCCGTCCATTTTTGCTTACCTGATGCACGATCAATTCCCATGTATTCACCCTCAATATCAGAAGTTTTCCATTCTGTTTTCATACTGAGTAAGTTCACGAAAAAATCGTTGGTTAATGTTCCTAATTTTGAAGTAAAAACACCCTGTTTTGAATTGTTGTAGTTTGTACCTATAACTCTAAGACCACCAATAAGCACGGTCATTTCAGTTACACTTAAATTTAAAAGATGGGCTTTATCAATCAGCATTTCTGGACCGTACTTAGTTAAGCCATGACCAGCGTAATTTCTAAAACCATCCGCCATAGGTTCAAGGACTGCAAATGATTCGACATCTGTTTGTTCTAACGAAGCGTCTACTCGTCCAGAAGTAAAAGAAACTTTTACTTTGTGGCCAGATTTTTTCGCTGCTTCTTCAATTCCTACTGAGCCACCTAAAACAATAAGGTCTGCTAATGAAACTTTGGTTTTTTTACTTATTTTATTAAATTCAGTTTGAATATTCTCTAATTTTTGTAAAACTCTTTTTAATTCTACTGGCTGATTCACATTCCATTGATTTTGTGGCTCTAAGCGAATACGCGCTCCATTTGCACCTCCACGCATATCTGAACCTCTAAATGTAGAAGCTGAAGCCCAGGCTGTCGTCACAAGTTGTGAAACTGTTAACCCAGTTTTTAGAATTTTTTTCTTTAAAACTGCAACTTCGGCCTCTTTTAAAAAAGCATTTTTGTTTGACGGTAAAGGATCTTGCCAAAGTAGCTCTTCTTTTGGAGCCTCAGGCCCCAGGTATCGAGTTTTTGGGCCCATATCCCGATGCGTGAGCTTGAACCAAGCGCGTGCAAAGGCAGATTCAAAAGCTTTTGGATCTTTATAAAATTTTTGTGAAACTTTCAAAAAACCTTCATCAAAGCGTAAAGATAAATCTGCTGTTGTCATCATCGGCGGACTTTTTTTCTTAGGATCGTGCGCATCTGGAATTAAATCTTGAGGTTCACAATTCTTAGGATGCCATTGATGAGCGCCAGATGGACTTTTAGAAAGAACCCATTCATATTTAAATAACATTTCAAAGTAGCCGTGATCCCATTTTGTTGGATTAGGTTTCCATGCTCCTTCAATACCGCTTGTTGTTGTGTGAATGCCCTTCCCAGAGCCAAATTTATTTTTCCAACCCATGCCCTGATTTTCTATTTCAGAGCCTTCAGGTTCTGCACCTACAAGGTGAGGATCACCTGCACCGTGAGCTTTACCAAATGTATGACCGCCTGCTACAAGTGCTACAGTTTCCTCGTCGTTCATAGCCATTCGAGCAAAAGTTTCTCGCACATCACGGCCTGAAGCGACAGGATCAGGCTTACCATTAGGTCCTTCTGGATTCACATAAATTAATCCCATTTGTACAGCAGCTAATGGTTTTTCTAACTCGCGATCACCAGTGTAACGACTGTCACCCATCCATGTTTTTTCAGAACCCCAATAAACATCCTGATCTGCTTCCCATACATCGGCGCGTCCCGCAGCAAAGCCAAATGTCTTAAAGCCCATTGATTCAAGTGCAACATTACCAGCAAGTATCATAAGATCAGCCCAGGAAATTTTATTTCCGTACTTTTGTTTAATAGGCCACAAAAGTCTTCGCGCTTTATCTAAATTTCCGTTGTCTGGCCAACTGTTTAACGGGGCAAATCTTTGCTGACCTCGACCACCACCGCCACGACCATCAAAAGTTCTATAGGTTCCAGCACTGTGCCAAGCCATTCGAATAAAAAACCCACCGTAGTGACCCCAATCAGCAGGCCACCAATCTTGAGAATCTGTCATTGTTTTTTTTAAATCTTTTTTTAAGGCTTTATAATCAATTTTTTTAAACTCTTTTGCATAATCAAAATTTTTTTCCATTGGATCAGATTTCGAAGAATGTTGGCGGAGAATTCCGAGGTTAAGTTGTTGCGGCCACCATTGAGTATTCGATTGAACGTTTACAGTCGATTGCGCACCAAGAAATGGACATTTTGATTCAGACATAAATCCTCCTGTTAAGAAAGATTAGATTAATATAAATTTTTATCAACACACAAATAGTTAATTTATTGAAAGATTGATATAATCTATAGATACTTGCTTTTGATAAAAATGATTAGTCACTTTGACCAAACTTTTTTGCCTCAAGGTGTAGGAGTTCAAATCTACTATCGCGCATCGAATAACAAAATTTTGCGAAATCTCAAAATAAATCGTTTTTTATAATCAAAAATTAATAAATAATTTAAAGCTCAAGTTTCAAAATATTTTACCCGCCGCAATTCCGCTAGATCTTTTTTATATTCTAAGCCGATTTTATCTGTGACTCGCGACGATAACTGGCTTGGCGTAAATTTAAATTGGCTTCGTTTATAAATTTAAGTTGAGTTTCCACCATCGAATCAAAAACTGTTAATAAATTATCATGTTGGCGCGAAGCTAAGCTATAACCATTTTGTTCACTTAATAATTCAATTGTGTGATAAATGGCTTCAATCGTTGAAAAGCAACCTGCTTTGGGTTGTTTACGAACCCTGAATGTTGAAGGCTTTTCAGACGAAAAGCAAATACGCGGTAACTTTTTAATATTTTCACTTTGACGAATCATTTTTCTTGCAGTGGCCCAGGTACCATCAATCACAAAAATTCTCAATTTTTTATTTTGATCAAATTGGTTTTTAAATAATTTTACTTTATCAGAGCTTGTCATCAATGATAAATTTTTTGACGTCGGCCCTGGATATAAAATCACAGATTCATAATTTTTATCATTCAAAAGCTCACTCACTTTCGATTCATCAGAATAGTTCTGACCTTTAATTAAATACGAATCTTCTAAACAGAGATGCGACATTCTACCTGTAGCAATACGACGACTAGCTTCAATAGGATGAATTAAAATAACAAAGCTAATTTTAGAATCAAATTTTTTAATGTGCTGGCAAAAACAACTAAAATCTGGCTGATTACAAGACCTACAAATTGATCTATACTGCGGAGTTAAATTCTGCTGTAGTGTTTTCTTTTTAAGATAATCTTGTAAAGTCATTCTTAATTAAATCTGTTAACACAAATAAAGACAAGATGACTTAGCTAAAGCTGCTTTATACTCATCAAACGTCTTGTGTTTTAGATGAATCAACTTAAAAACAAAAAAGCAGCATTATGGCATATTTAAATCATAAAGAATTTTACTCTTTTAATAAACTAGAAATTTCATCATTAAGGGCTAATAGTGTTTTTTTGAAATATGCTTTTTGTTGATCGTTTGTTAATTTCCAGATTTTAAAATTAAATTGATTTATTTTTTCAAAAAATAAATCCTGTGATTTAATAAACTCAAGTGTCTTGGTTGAATTGTCTCCAGAGTAATAATTCATGGTATATTTTAAAAGCTCTGGCTTCTTTTCAAACAACACATCAAACTGAGAATTAAATTTTTTCCTGAATTCAAGCTGTTCTTTATAATAATTTATGTTTTCGTTAATAAAGAAAAAATATAATTTTTCTTGTTCTTCAGTTACATCATTAAAAAAATAATCCCTAACTTTTTCAAAAGTTTTAAATGACTTTTTTTCAAATTTTTTAATGTCACTGACGCTTTCTTCACTTTTCAAAATTTTATCTTTAACAAATGACTTTTTATGATTGAGTTCTTTTTCACTTAATGGATTAAGAACTTCTGCAAAAGTGGGCTCCATAATTTGGACAGTTTTTACTTGCAATAAGCGAAGTTTCTTTAAAAGACTTTCAAATTCAGCAATTGTGACTGTTTGCTGCTTCTCTATTTCTAATAATTGATCGATAATTATAGACAGTTCTTTTAATATTTCTTTTTTATTAAGATTTAAATCCATTTCAATTTTTTGTTTAATTTTAACATATCTATCAGAACTTAAATCAAAAACATTGTCTAAGCTATTGGCCACAAATCGAGGAGCAAAACTAAAAGATAGTTCAAGCTTGCTACAAGACGACAAAATGATAAACCCAAAGAAATAAGTTAGTATCTTTTTAATATTTTTCATAGGATTTTTTTATAGTCATTTTTTATAATCATTCTTTAAAGTCTCTTTCGTTGATTCTAAGTTAGATTATTCTGAAAAGATTTGAAAGTCGTATACCCTTCATAATCCCCTCCATAAAGTACCGAAGGATCATAAATATTCAATGTCCAATTATTTTGCGCTCGCAGTGGAAAATCTGGGTTGGCAATATACGGTCGACCAAAGGCCACCAAATCTACAAGATCATTTTCGATCAGCTCAATCCCAGTTTCAACAGAATATCCACCAGCTACAATAATTTTTCCATTAAATATTGTCCTAAGTTTCAGTCGAAATTTTGAATCTAATTTGGGGATATCTAATCCCTCAGGCTCAGAAAGATGCAAATAAGCCAATTTCATTTTATCAAGTTCTTCTCACAATTTTAAAAAAGTAACTATTGAATCAATAGGATCAAAACCTTGCTGTTTGATATAAGGAGATAATCGAATACCTGTCCGATCAGTACCTATTTCATCAGACACAGCTTTAGCAATTTCTATAGCTAAACGAATTCTATTTTCTACAGAGCCTCCATATTGATCTGTTCTTATATTTGTTGATGTTCTTAAAAACTGATCGATCAGATAGCCATGAGCACCGTGAATTTCGACACCATCAAAACCTGCATCGATTGCATTTCTAGCGCCTGTTCGAAAATCGTTTATAACATTTTGAATTTCTATTTCAGTAAGAGCTTGCGGCATTGGACAATCCACTCTTTTTCCTGTGCCATTTTCTTCAAGAATCCAGACTTGTGATTGCGGACAAATAGAAGACGGTCCAACTGTAACACCGTTTTTGTGAAGACTTCCACGAGAAATACTTCCTACATGCCAAAGCTGTAGATAAATCTTTCCATCGTTATTATGAACGGCTTCGGTCACTTGACGCCAACCTGATATTTGCTCCTGTGAATAAATTCCTGGAGTCAAAGAATAACCTTTTCCCTGAGGAGAAATTTGTGAACCCTCGGAAATAATAAGACCTGTATGAAAAGAACGTTGAGCATAATACTCAGCCATCATTTGATTTGGCACATCTCCGGGCTGAGCCGATCGGCACCTAGTCATTGGCGCCATTACAAAACGATTTTTTAAATTATGCAAACCAAGATTAACTGGTGAGTAAATATTCGGTAAAACTTTCATTGAGGCCTCACGCGTGACATTTTAAGATCAATTATAATTTAAATTATTTCAATACTTCTTAGGTTTAAATTCAAAATATTTTTTAGGAATTAATCCGGATCTTTGGCAACTAACTGATGAAGAACCAGATATTGCTTTGATCGACTTAAAAAAAACTTGCCGCTAAAGCCTTAACCTTGATGCATAGTTTTATGGAATTACTATTTATGTGCCAGTATTTTTTTCGGCTGGCTTAACTTCTGGTATAACAAGGCAAGCATTTGCTAAAGCACTTACATTTTCTGAAATTGATTGAGTGAACCATACTGATATATTGAGGTGATTCATGGCTACAGACCAACAATTGCTTCCTGAAACCTTACTTAATTGCAGAGTGCTTTCACTTGATAGCTTCTGAGTCATGACCAGAGCCTGCTCCTGACTTGGCACTTTAGAAAACACGTAACCAATAGCCTTAACTCCAGCATAGGTCAGCAAACCAAAACCTACTACTACAAATAAACTAAATATACCTAAACTAATTAATATTTTTTTCTTCATAGCCCTGTCCATTCCTTGTCTTTGCGACATCAACCACATTAAAATTACTTTTTTCATATTTTATAAATTTTATTTTCAGAACTACTCATAAAATCTCCCTGGTATTTTATGTCAGCAGTTATCACTGACTTATTATTATAATTTACGAGATTTTAATGTATAAATAAAATAGATAAATAAATATGTATACATATTATAATGCGATGCTAAAAATGAAATTGTCTTAGGTCACAACCCTTGCAACTTCAACCAAGCCAAATACAAACTAATTAGGTCCTGAGTTTCTTTTTTATCTTTAAATCCATCAGGAGGCATTGGTAAAAAGCCATTTTGAAAATCAATTGGCAAATCTAATTTATAGAGATTAGCTCCATAAAGATGATATAAAATTTGCCGCCCTTTTTTTTCAGAAAGTATTCGTGCTTCATTTCCAATGTAATCGTACCTAGATAATTCCAACCCGCGAGCATCTGCCCCGCTGTGACATCCATAACAACTTGTATCAATCATTTTATTTTGTATTTGAGCAAACAAAGGCGGATTAGATAACTGCAAAACTTCTGCTAATTTATTTTTAAGTTGTTTTTCTTTATCATCAGCCGCAGCGTCATCGCCGACTTTATCTGGAATTTCGACAACTGGTGTTCCATCACCATTTTGTGGATCATAAAACAATCTTAATACTTTTCTGCTTTTATCTTCGACGATTAAAACACTGCCGTCTGACATTTGTGATAAACCCACTGGACTACCCATTGATTGTGGTCCATCAGCATTCCATCCATAAACAACACTCATAGGTTCTTTTACTGGTAATCCATTATCATCACGACGATACGCCACAATTCGATGACCGAGTGGCTCGTAACCATGAAGACTAATCAACATTCGATTCTGATACCAAGCAGGAAACAGTGTGCCTTTGTAAATAAGAATAGAAAGAGGTGCAGAATGCGCTGGTAACAATAAATATGGTTTTGAATATTTATCACAATTTAAATATGACCATTCTGGGTTTGCTAAACCATTATCGTAGCAATAAGGCCAGCCATAATGCCCACCTTCTTTAACAACATTAAATTCTTCATGCGGCAGATTGCGGCCAGAAAGTGATTTATTTAAATCAGAAATAGCATCACGTCCGTTTTCAGCTTGAAGTAAAATATTTTTATCTTTATGCCACCAAAGCCCCATTGAGTTTCTTAACCCTCGCGCATAAACTTGAAAATTTTTGTCATAACTTCCATCTGCTAAACGCGTATATTTACGAACCTGACCTTGACCAATATCATTATCTTCAACTTCGAGACAATACGATTTTTTTGCAAATGCAATTCCCATTTTTTGACAAACATTTGTAGCTGTTCCCACATTTATAAATAAATTCCCTTGATTATCAAAAGTAAAAGCTTTCAAAGGATGTAATCCAGCATTGGGTATATTTTTAATGATGACTTCTGCAGAATTTAAAAAATTTGCAGTATTAGGATTAAATCGTACAATTTGAGAAACTGAACTTAAATAAAATAGCCCATCGGGTCCTTTTAAAATTAAATGAGGGCGATCTAACATTATTTTTATTTTAGGATCAGCTGATTTAGCGGCATCCATAATAGTTGTTCGAATATATTTTCCATTTGTGAGCGTTAATAAATAGAGTTTACCATTGCTATTGGCCCAGCCACCCATATCCACAACCAAAATTTTTCCAGGAGAAATCTCTACAGCCGTACGAGGAAATACGGTTCCATTTCCATCATCAAGCTGTCCTAAGCAAAATCCAGGAGCAGTTTTAACATTAACACGAGGAAACCCCCCGCAATCTCCAGTGATTTTATATTGACTCAATACTGACGCTGCTAATTTTCGACTTTCCCAATTTTTAACATAATCTGCAGTTTCTGGAAAAAAATCATTTGGGTTATATTTTTCTTGAGTGTCAGTTTTTAATGTTGATATTAACTTTGGCTTATGAACACAAGAATTTAAAAGAACCAAACCGAAAGAAAAAGGTAATACTAATCCGAACAAAAAAAACTTCATTTAAACCTCACTATAGGAAATCCTGAATAAAATCCTAACATAGTTTAATAAAACAGCTAGATTTAAAATAATTATTAACTTTTTTTTTCTAGTCCTATAGAATGCCTTCATGGAAGAGCTCATTCAAACAGCTGTTGAAAAATTCAAATTAATACCACCGAAAAAGTTTTTACCAAAATTTGAGTATTTTCACTCTCATATTTATTATAATGCTAGCTCCAAAGAAAAAGCTGTCATATTACACCATTTTCTAAAATCTACTTTATCTCAAGAATTAAGAATTTCTCCATTATTCGATTATTTAATGGGCCCCCATCCCTTTTGGATGTTTGAAGCTGATTTTAAATTAAAATCATTTTTAACGGTGATTGAGGCATTGGCAAAACACAGCGAAGATCTTAGTATTCTTATTCATCCATTATCTGGCGATGGATTACTTGATCACACAGATTACGCCATGTTTTTAGGTCGAAAAGAAAACCTTATACTAGATATTTTTAAATAAATTACTTTCGTGTACGTTGCGATTTTTCAATAGGAATTTTTTTTTGAATTTGTTCTATGACATCTTGAGGCCCACGGACTTTATATGTTGTTCCGAATTCACTATAGGACTCGCCCAACACACGGAGTTTAGCTCTAAGGTCGCCTACTAATCCTTTAGCCAAATAAGGAATAAATAAATCAACATCAATCATGTCCGTTTCAAAATAAGTCATAATTCGATCTTGCAACATTTTAATATCATTTTTTTCACGAGTTGAAATGGCAATCGAATCTGGAAATTCGTGTTTTAAATCCGCATGTTCTTGATCACTCAGTTGATCTTTTTTATTTAAAATTAATAACCGTGGAATATCATGCGCTCCAACTTCTTCAAGAACTGACATCGTTACTCCTAATTGCGAACGAAATGCTGGGTCTGAAGAATCTACCACAAAGAGCAAAAGCGAAGAGCTCAGGGCCTCATCTAAAGTCGATTTAAATGAAGCCACCAGGTCATGAGGAAGTTTTTTTATAAATCCAACTGTATCTGAGATTAAAACTTTAGGCGTAGTTTCTGGATACATCGGTCGAATTGTTGTATCAAGTGTTGCAAATAATTTATCCGCGATCAAAACTTCGCTTCCAGTTAAGGCTCGCATTAAAGATGACTTTCCAGCATTTGTATAGCCAACCAAGGCCACTGAAAGTTCATGTTCTCGACGTGCTCTTCGAGTTTGATGCTCATTTCCTATTGAAGCTAATTCAATTTTTAATTCTTTGATTCGGTCACGAATTTTACGACGATCAAGCTCAAGACTACTTTCACCGGCACCTTTTCCACCTACACCACCGCCACCGCGATCTTCTCCCCCACCAGTTTCACGAATACGAGGGGCCACATAAGTTAATCGAGCAATTTCGACCTGTAACCTGGCCGTTCGAGTGCGTGCATGGCGACTGAAAATTTCAATGATTACCCCTGTGCGATCTAGAACTTGAACACCTGAAGCACTTTCTAAATTTCTGATTTGAGAGGGCGATAATTCAGTGTCAACTATAACAATTTGAGCTGATTTTTTTTTAATTGTTGATAAGTTTTCATCCAAAGTATCTTCATTATTATCTGAATCATCTGTATTTTCAGTGTCAACACTGTCTTCTTCTTCTTCTTTCCATTTTAGCGCAGCCTTAGTCAGCTTAGCTTCAAACATGGCCGCAACTTGCCCAGAGCCACCTGTCCATTTTGCTAATTCTTTTAGTTTCCCTTCGCCTAATACAGAAGGTGATCGATCAGAATCACGTCGCTGCACCACTGAGCCTACAACTGGATAACCAAGCGTTGTCACAAGACGTTGGAGCTCTTGGAGCGAACTTTGAAAATCTTCTGTGTTAATCTTTGGAAGCTGAATTCCAACAAGTACAGCATTTTTTATATCAACTTTCATTTTAATTCTTTTTCCATTTCAGTGAGTATATTTAATGTGTCTTGATAATCAGATAGACTCACTTTTTTAAATCCACTTCCGTTATTCAGTGCCTTTAGAGTTTTTTTACCTTCAACAGTTTCAGACCATTTAAAAAGTGCTGCGTGAAGAATATTTTTTAAATCATTATTTAAATCTTTTCTAAAAACAACGGCATCATTTGGAATTTCTTGTGTAAAATCTAAAATTTTTATTTTACTTTCAACATCAGGAAATTGTGTTTTCACCAACCGCCGAGCATCATTTATAATACCATTATCAGGAGGTGTATAAAATGTGGCGGCGACATCAACTTGTTTTTGATATAGCATTGTAACTGCAGAGTCATGTTTACCTGCAAATACGTATTCTTTAGGTTTAATATTTTTTTTCTTCAAAAGATAAGCTGGTAAAATATATCCAGATGCCGAAGATGGATCAACATAAGCTATTTTTTTTCCTACTATATCATTAATGCTTTTAATTTTAGAATCCGCATGAACTAAAAACTGACCTTTGTAAACATCCTGACCATCAGTTGAAAGTGTTAAAAATTGAGGTTCGACCGAATATTTTTTATACGCTATAGCAAAACTATTTGTCGTTAAAAACGCCACATCCGCTCGTCCAGACCCAAAAGATTCAACAACAGCAATATAATTATTTGGTACAGTTACGTTGAAATAAAGATTTGTTTCTTTATTTAACCAGTTTTGTAAATCTGAGCCTGCCAATAGAAGCGATTGAGCCTCTTTTGTAGGTATTAATGAAATTTCAATTGGATTTTTTTTCGACCCTTTTTCATTAGACTGTGTACATGCAGTCAATAAAAACAGAATAAGAAATGAAAAAGAAAAGAATTGCTTCATAAAACCTTTATGGATTCAATTGTTAGTGACAAGAAAATAGAGCATTGTTAATCTAAAGTCATGAAGTTTCATGCTCTTCGATTACATCCAGGTCAAGATCTAAAATGCGAACTAATGAACTGGGTTCAAAAACATAATATCAAGGCCGCTAGTGTTCTGAGCGGTCTCGGAAGCTTAGAAAAAACTCACATTCGTTATGCAAACGCCAGCTCTGGTGTAAAAGAATCTGGACACTTTGAAATTCTTACACTCAGCGGCCTTTTTTCTATTGAAGGTGGTCATTTTCATATTTCAATTGCCAACAATTTTGGTCATGTTTTTGGTGGACATTTACTTGAAGGAAATATTATTTTTACTACTGCTGAAATCACAATTGCAGAATTGACAGACCATAATTTTAAACGCAGCTTTGATGCTGAAACTGGTTTTAAAGAGCTTCAAATTACTTCAAAGGATACCATCAATGATTAAAAACAAAATTACTTTTTTTATATTTTCATTTTTTCTATTTTTGAGTGGTGCTTTTTCTCAACTGTTGGATGCAAATCAATCTTTGATAGAAACTACAGTTAAACAAGTTTCATTGCAAATTCCAAAAAAAACGATTCTTGTTATCGGTGAAATGCATGGCCTGGATCAAATCAAAAAACAACATATGGAAATACTTCTTGCTTTAAAAAAGCAAAGCTTAAAAATTTCTATTGGTTTTGAATTTTTAAATTTTACAGACCAAGTTACTATTGATGACTACAAATCTTTTCTTATTTCTGACGATGAATTTAAGAAAAAAATAAATTGGAAAGGTTTTGATTTTTCTTTTTATAAAAACCAAATACTTTTTCCTTTAAAATCAGAAAATGAAAATACGATTGGCTTAAATTTACCTTCAGACATTACCAAAAAAATTGCAAAAGATGGTTTCGATTCATTAAGTTCAGAACAACGATTACTGCTTCCTGCTGATTTTGAACTTGGAAATCAATTTTATAAAGAACGTTTTTTATTAGCAGCTGGCAGTCATTTACCAGCTGATAAAATTGATAATTACTTTACTTCTCAATCTGCATGGGATGAATCCATGGCCTATCAAGCTGTCAAATATTTAAAACAAAACGACACAGATGATATTTTTGTTATTATAGTTGGTGAATTTCATGTTCAATACGGAGGTGGGCTTCCAGATCGTCTGATTCAACGTCTTAAAAAAGAAAATTTGAACTGGAATGTTAAAACAATTTCACAAATTTCCACTCAAGACCTAACGTCTGAAGAAATTGATTTTGAAATTAAACCCCATTTAAAATATGGTTTACGTGCAGACTATCTTTGGCTTTCGCCTAATTAATTAAACAAGTGTTGACATGCAAGAATTTTGATTTCTTTTTTTAAATCAGCTTCTTCTTTATAATCTTCAGCTCGGGATTGGTTTCTTTTATTTTTATAATCCTTAATTTGTGTATAAATTAATTTAAAGATATCACCAAATAAAAACACAACAGATTTGACAGGTTTTAAAAAATTTCCAAAACTGACACGAATGAAGCCCTTAACTATCGGAGATACTGAAATCCGTATCAAATGGCTTCGTTTATAATTTGTTGTGAATGTCAGAATATCGGCTAATGGCGGAGGAGGAAAACCAAATCCTGATGAAAAACCTGCCGCATAGGCATCACTAGACTGACTCGTAGTTCCAGGAAATGCAGGTGGATAAAAACTTTGACCACTTTCTATTTTAGAAAAAGAAGATCCACTATTTGCCTTCATTTTCACTTGCGCTTTGAAATTAACACCAATATCAATGACTGGCATAGCTGAATTATCAAATCTTTCCGTATTATGAAAAACTTCAAAAACAAAAGTTTTTGTGGTTTTATTGTAGGATAAACTGATTCCGAATTCCTCAAGCCCACCACCACCTGCTTTCATCATACCACCAATACCAATAATCCCAATGGATGACTGCAGTCCAAATTCATTTGCATTAATAACAAGTGGCGCTTGATACCACAATTTATAATCCACAGATTTTACCAGACTTTCGATAACAATTTTTTTTCTTAGAGCCAATTCTTTTCTGACAACTAAATCATTATTTTTATCAGGAATGATTAAAGCATCTTTAGTCTTTTTATAGACATACTTTATGCCATCTGCTGTGACAATACCTGCACCAACTAAACCATGCGTTTTATTTAATATTTCAAACATGTTTTTTAAATATTTTCGACGAGATACTTGAAAATTTTCTTTTTGGTCATAACTTAAATTTTGCCACCCATCAAGAGGGTTTTTTTCTTCAACAAACCCACCTTGAGCCTCAATTTTTCGACGAACTTCTTCACTAACACTTAAACCTAAACCATCTTTGATTTCATCGACAGAAGGATTCTCACTAATCACGATGACTTGGCCATCTAACATTTTAAATGACAACTCATGACTTTTTTCAATAGCCTGAGCGTATACGACACTTGTATAAGACGTGTTTAATATTAAATAAAAAGCAAATATCAATTTTAAATAATTCATAATGTCCTTTAAGAAATTTTTTTCAACAAGAAAGGCATTTCAATATAAAATCCAAGTACTAGTAGCCCAAATGCAATATAATTCATTTGGATTTCACTTTATTACTTAATGGTCAATTCACGCGCCAAAATGAGTCACTCTGTCTAAATCCTGATATCAATTTTACTGTTTTAAGCATTTTAATCTGGGCATAACATTGCATATGTAAATATTAAAAGAGGTCATTATGAAAAATTTAACAATGCTTTTTAGTTTAGTATTGTCATCAACATCACTTTTTGCACAAACAACTGTTCGTGTAGGATCAATTAATATAGGTAAAGAACTTTATACAGTTAAACTTGAAGTCAAAAATGAAATTAAAAATAAAAATCTTCAAGCTAGCCATTCTGTCAGTGAAAATTCAAAACCAGAAATGCCCAATCAATCGTTCATAACTTGCGACGAAGAATTAAATGCTTCTGTGAATAAACAAAATGTAGTCATCTCTATTGTAAATAGCCTTGGCAAAAAGATTTCAAAACAAAATATTAAATCAAATTTAAATGTTACTAAAAGTACATCCATTACAAGTAAAGAAAACTGCCAATCTGTTTTGCCAGGATTACTTACCGCAACTGCAAGCTTATCAAATGATACTTCAAACAATTTTAAACTAAATAATCAGACGCAAGTTGCCTTTAGATATTATTTAACGGGTCAGTTGCAATCAAAAAACAGCCAATATCAATTTAACCTGAATGAAAAGTCTGTCAATTCTATGGTGATTTATGTGAATGAAAATGGAATTAAAAATACTTACAATATTTCTTTGTCTAATCCGAATCAACCAGCTGATACGACGAATCCAAATTGTGTTTATCATCCTTACGATTGTGGCAACTAAATTATTCACTTTTACAGGAGTTTTAAAAACTCCTGTAAACTGACGGGTTTACTAAAGTAGTAGCCTTGGCCGTAATCTGATCCAAGTTCTGTTAGCAACTTAACTTCACTTTCAGTTTCAAGCCCTTCCGTAATAATTTTTAATTTCAGTTGTTTAGCTAAGTAAATAATTGATTTCAAAATTAAAATTGTTTTATCATTTTTTGCACTTTCAATAACGAAAGATCGATCTATTTTCAAATAATCAATTGGTAGTCTTGCTAAATATTGCAATCCAGAATAACCCGTTCCAAAGTCATCAATTGAAATTTGAAAACCACGCTTTTTTAACTCTTGTAGCAACTGTACCGCAGTTTCACCTTCAGTTAAAAACCTTTCGATAATCTCAATTTTAAAATTTGCAGGATTAATTTGATACTGATTAATTAGACTGTCCATATTCAGTAAAAATTCGGGATGCTTCAATTGCTTACTCGAAATATTTATACTAATCGAGAATTCTTCATGAGTCGCTTTCATTTTTTTATAATGACTAAAACAATTTTCAATAACCCAACAGCCAAAAGGAAAAGCCAGCGAAGAACTTTCAATATACTGAATAAAATGTGAAGGAGGCAGTATTTCAGTGCTTTTTTCCCACCGAACCAAAGCTTCGCTTCCCATGATTTTGTGATCACTCAGGCGAACTATGGGTTGATGATACATGATAAATTCTTCTTGGTTTAATGCCCTAATAATTTGGCTTTCATTTTTTAAATTTTCTAAGACTTTAATATTTTTTTTATTGGGACTTTTCTGATGAACTTCAGTATTTATTTTATGATCAAAAAAATGAAGTTCTTGATTCTTAATATTTTTAACTAGGGCTTTAATTAAAAACTGAACTAAATCATCAGACTCATGAATTTTATCCATGATTTGTTCCCGAGATAATCTTAATAGCTGAACATCATTGAGAGCCACCGCTGACGTCGAACGAAAACTGTGATCAATCAGGGCCATTTCACCAAATATGTCACCAGTATGCAAAGTCCGTAAAATTTTTCGTTCATTTTTTTCATCTAGTAAAAAAATTTGAACTTCACCATTTTCAAGAAGATAAGCACAATCTGCACTGTCACCTTGATTAAATATGATCTGATTATTTTGAAAATTCATATTGCTCATTGAATGAGGCTAACATGAACTCTTAAAGGCTTTAAGTTTTAACCTTACTTCAAGACTCTGGTTTCAGCCTAAAGTCTTGCTCGAAATAATTATTGTTAAAATTTTTGTGAATAGGTCATGAAAAATCGACGGCCGTTGATGTCGTATAAAGAGTCCTGCACCGTATCGACACTATTAGCAAGCCCACCGCCTTTGTCGGCAGGCTGTTCTGCATCAGCGATATTTTTTACACCCAAGCCTAACTGGGTTTTAGAATTTAGTTTTCTAAAGTAGTTTAAATCGAATTCATTTAAATCTGATGTTTTACGATTTAAATTTTCATCCTGTACATTTTGACCGGGAATACTTCTTAATACAATGTCTACATTATCAATATCATTTTTAAAAGTTAATGTTGCTTTATTTTTCCAATAAGGTTTACCGAAGTTACCCATCACATTTCGGCTACCCGCTCCTGGAAAACCCTCATCATGATCATAAAACATATATGAAAAATCATTATTAAAAACAGTTACAAATCCAAAATCAGAAGCAAAGCCTGGAATATTGTATTCTAAATTAAAATCAGCCCCTGCTACTTCATTCGCAGCTAAATTTGCATATTTATAATCAACTCCCAAAATAGACCCGTCTGTATCACGCGTAATAGTGACTCCGTACTCGCTAGGATTAATTCCATTTACTTCTGCTTTTGTGACTTGTTCTAAATCTGCTGTTGTAATAATATTTTTTACTTTTGTATACCATCCATCAATACTGAAAGATAAATCTGCTGTGGGTTGGATAACTGTTCCTAAACTATAAGAAATAGATTTTTCCTCTTTAAGATTAGGATTTGAACTTAAACTATAAGGAGCTTCAATTTCATCGCATGGACTAATATTGTTATTCGCACAATATTTTCGATCAATGAAATAAGTTACACCATTACTAGATTTTCCATATAAGCGCCTAAATCTTGGTGCTTTAAATCCTGTTCCAGTAGAGGCACGAAATAAAATGTGCTCATTCAAAGTGTATTTTAATGATAATTTTGGATTAAATGAAGATCCAAAATCTGAATACTTATCGAATCTAATAGCTGCATCAGTCTCTAATTGATTTGTTATTGGAACAACAAATTCAGCGAACACTGAGTAAATATCTCGCTGTCCGATATTATTTGTTTCCCCATCTCCTGTATCATTAAAAAATGTTTTCTGTTTATCTGACAAATAACTAACTCCAGCAGCAAAACTGGCTGAGCTCTCTTCAATTTGAAATAAATCCCCATTTAAAATCAGCTCTGTAGAAAATAATTTTTGATTCAGATTACCAATAGAAGGAACTAAAGCTGAATTTAAATTTCCTCTTGATCCAATAGGCTGCAACGGATCATATACTCCTGTAAGAATAGCATCTTTAACAAGAGCTTCATTGACATACCCCCCAGAACCACGCTGCTTTTGATTAATTTCACCATAAGTTGAAGAAATATCATATTCTAAATCAGGAGTTAAATTACCTTTTAAACCAAGTACAGTGTTAAAGTTAAAATCTGTATCTCGATTATTTCTATTACCAAGCTCTAAGGGTCTAAAACTAAGAGCTCTGACATTTGGATTGGAAGGAATTCCAGAAGGAAAAGGGGTGGGTTTAAATGACTGTGGAACAATATTTACTGGATAGGGTGCATATGTCCATTCAGTTTCTCGATAAATAGCTATTGTTTGATTATAGATTTTTAAATCACTTCCTAATCGAAAAGTATAATCACTTAACAAGTTAAATTCATTAACGTGAGGCCGAGTTGTTGCTAGTTCATTAAATCGAAAAATGCAGCGTTGATTTCCACTTATAATTCTAATATTTTCAGCAGGACAATCTGAAACCTGAGGAACTGTATATTTCGATTGCCCTAGCCCTTTCCAAGCTGCTGCAGGACCAGTTGCAGAAAGTCCTTTTCTTGTGATTTCACGATTACGTCCTAAAATTTTATCTGCATGTGAGTAACCAAATGCAATATTGAAATTTTGCTTTTCTGTATTAATTCCAGTCATCGCAGAAGCAGTATAAGCAGTTCCACCTTTTTGTTCAGTTGTCGATAATTTCAAACTAGCTTCTGAACCGGTAAACCCTTTCTTCGTGACTATATTTACAACTCCCCCAATGGCATCAGATCCATACAAAGCTGATGCACCATCTTTTAATATTTCAATTTTTTCGATGGCTGCAGCTGGGATCCAATTTAAGTCCACTGCATCATAATAAGGGTCTGTGGGAAGCCTTCGACCGTTCAATAGAACAAGAGTTCTTTCTGCGCCGATACCCCTTAGAGCTATAGTTGAAACCGCTGTGTAAGCAAAATCCTGACTACCAGTCATTGAAGCTGCTGAATCACGAAGTGCTTCAGCTGTTTTTACATTGGCAGAATTTTTAATTGTTTCTTTTTTTATTTGTCCAACTGAAGTTGTCCCTTCTTTTACAATTCGTTTAATACGAGAGCCCACTACTTCAATTCGCTCAATTTTTTTAACTTGTTCATTATTAATTAAATTAACAGATTCAGAAGGCACCTGAGTTGTACTTTTTTGATTGCTTGTTTGACCATGAGCAAAAATCGAAACAGCTAAAATTAATAAAATAATTTTCATAAATCCCCTTATAAATTGTAATAAAAATACCTCATCAAAATAAATTACTTTTTACAATGCTATTCAACCAATGCCTGAAATTTACACTTTAAAAAATAGAGTTTAATTTGACTTCATCTACTCTAAATCTCATGACTCAAAATCAAACCTGAGTTAGACTTATTCAATGACACTTATCTCAGCTCATCAAATTACAAAATCTTTTGCGACAAAAAATTTATTTCGAAAAATATCCTTTGCGATTCAATCCAATGAACGCATTGGCTTGATTGGACCCAATGGTGCTGGCAAGTCGACTCTTCTTAAAATTTTATCTAAAGAAACTGATTGCGATGAAGGTCAACTTTCATTTTCTAACAGTTTGCAATTAGGGTATCTTTCACAAAAACCGAAATTTGAAAAAAATGAAATTATTTACGACTGCTTAATGAGTGCTGTCAGCGATCCTTACGATGGACTTAACATCGCTTATGCTTATGAACTAATTACTCGCTTAAGCTTAGATGTTCACCCTGAAAAAGAATTCGCTCTTATTTCTGAGCTCTCTGGCGGCTGGCAAAAACGCGTCGCCTTAGCTCGTGAATTGATGAAAAAACCAAATTTAATGCTTTTAGACGAGCCTACAAATCATTTGGACATTCAAAGTATTCTTTGGCTTGAAGAATTCATTCAATCGCAAAATGACATGGCTTTTATGATTATTACCCACGATCGAGCTTTTTTGCAGAATACTTGTAATTTTATTTATGATCTTGATCCACGCAATCCAGATGGTCTAATTAAATCCAATGGCAGTTATGTTCAGTTTTTAGAAACGAAATCGATGTTGATGGATAGTCAAAAAAGACTTGAAGATAAAAAAAGAAATACAATGTTGATTGAAAAAGATTGGCTTTCTCGGGGTCCGCAAGCCAGACTCAAAAAACAACAAGCCCGAATAAATCGCGCACACGATATTATTTCTGAAGTTGATAATTTAGAAAACAAAAATTATGTTAAAAAAGTTGATTTTGATTTTGGAAAACAAGAAAGTAGCCCAAAAAAATTAATAGAACTTGTGAATATTTCAAAACAATTTTCACCTGAAAGTCCTGTTTTATTTTCTAAGCTAAGCGCTATGATCAGACCTGGATCACGCATAGGGTTATTAGGAAAAAATGGCTGTGGGAAGTCGACTTTAATACAAATCGCTTTAGGAAACGAAGCTCCAACAACGGGAACAGCTTTTTTAAACCCAGATATTCAAGTATGCTATTTTGAACAAGGAAAAGAAACTCTGAACATCAATACAAGTGTTCTTCGTGTTGTCTGCCCCGAAGGCGATTATGTCCATCTCCATGGAAAGCCTGTATTTGCAAGAAGCTATCTGAGTCGTTTTTCTTTTACAAATCTGCAACAGGATATGCCCGTTAGCCAACTTTCTGGCGGCGAACAAAGTCGATTATTAATCGCAAAGTTAATGTTGAATCCAGCACATATCTTGATTCTTGATGAACCAACAAATGATCTTGATGTCGAAACACTTGATGTACTCAGTGATTGCTTGGCCGATTTCTCTGGAGCAGTTATTTTAGTATCACATGATCGCTATTTTTTGGATCAAAACAGTAATGAACTTTGGGCATTTACTGAAAATAATGAAAACGAAATTATTAAATTTGCCGACTACAATCAATGGCTTGATTGGCATGATCAACAAAAAAATAAACCTTCTGTAAAAACCGTATCAAAAAAAGAAGCGTCTCCTGCTATTAAAAAAAAACTGACTTTTAAAGAGCTTCATGAACTTGAAAATAGTGAATCTACAATTCAAAATAAAGAAGCCGAATTAAAAACTAAACAAGCCTTACTTTTAAATCCTGAACTGGCCTCTGATTTTAAAAAATTAAATTCATTAACTACAGAAGTCAGTGAATTAGAAACTGAAATCCAAAGATTATATCAACGATGGCAAGAACTTGAAGCTAGAAAATAATCTAACTTCAGTTTTGGAATAGTTTGAGCTGATCGACTTTAACGGTCTCAGATTGATTTTTTCTCGCACTCATCGAGTCCCCTTCAAATTTTTGAAGCAACTGATAGGCTTTTTGAATCACTTCAGTTGGTAAACCCGCAAGCTCAGCCACTTGAACACCGTAACTTTTTTCTGCAGATCCTGAAGACAATAAATATCTAAAATCGATTTGTCCGTTAAGTTCTGAGATCTTCATATGAACATTTTTAATTTCATCGTATTTATTTTCAAGCTTTACTAGCTCATGATAATGAGTAGCGAAGAGCACATGCGATTTTAAATTTTTAATAATATATTCTAAAATACTTTGCGCTAAACACATTCCATCAAAAGTGGACGTTCCACGTCCAACTTCATCTAAAATAAGTAATGAATTTGGTCCCGCATGATGTAATAAATCAGCAGTTTCAGTCATTTCAACCATAAATGTTGAAAGCCCTTCAGTCAGCTGATCACTGGCACCGATCCGTGTAAAAATAGATTCATATATTGGAAGTCTAGCAAAACTTGCAGGAACGAAGCTACCGATCTGAGCCATTATCACTGTTAAAGCCACTTGCCTCATGAGGGTCGATTTACCCGCCATATTAGGACCCGTAATCAAATAACAATCACGAGGCTTTAGTAAAATATCATTAGCCACAAATTTTGATATCTGATGAAGCTCTTTTTGATATTGTTCCACAACTGGATGACGTGAAGCTTTAATATCAAGGCTTCGATCCAGACTAAAAACAGGCTGACAATAATTCTGTTCTAAACTCAGCCAAGCAAGACTAGAATAAACGTCAATCTCGCTGATCGCATCAGATAATTGAGTCAAAAATGGCGCTTCATTTAAAATGACTTTAACAAGATCCTCAAAAATAGCAGACTCAAGTTCATTTCTTCGAGTCTGGGCAGAAAGCACTTTTCTTTCAAGATCAATGAGTTCTACCGTATAGTATCTTTCACCATTTGTTAATGTTTGTTTACGCTGATAATGTTGCGGAACTTTGTCTTTGTGTGTATTTGTAATTTCAATATAGTAGCCAAACACCGAATTATATCTAATTTTTAAAGAATTGATTCCTGTATTTTGTTTTTCTTGATTTTCAAGATTCTGAATCAACCCTTGAGCATTCGTAGAAAGCTCAATCAGCTCGTCTAATTCAGGGCTTACTTCTTTTTGAATAATATGCCCTTGCTTTGTCGACAATGGAGCGCCTTCAATAATAGTTGATATAATTTTTTGATACAAATTTTGTAAAAATGTAATATTTAATTCCTGATGATATTTTAATATTGAATTGGTCACATCAAGCGCTTTTAAACCAGCACGAATTGATTCAGCTAAGCTCATCAGATCACGAGCATGTCTTTGAGGTTGTGCTATCTTTGACAGCCTTCTTTCAATATCACCCATCTGGGGTAAAATTTCCCGCGTTTTTTTAAGTTCATACAAATGATTTCGAAAATTAATAACAGAGATTTGTCTTTCACAAATTACTTTTTGGTTAGATAAAGGAAATCGCAACCAATATTTTAATTTTCTAGCTCCAGAGGAAGTCAGAGTTTTATTAATTGCAAAAAAAAGACTTCCTTTTTCTTCACCTTTATAGTTAGTGAAAATTTCTAAATGCTTTATCGAATTAAACCCGACCTCTAACCGACCTGACAAAGTTCTTTTTTCAAAGGGTCGAATAACTTTATGCATTTGTTCTGTTGCCAAATTGCTGACATAAGTAAAAAGCACATTCGCAGACAAGGGCCAATTTTTATTATCAAATACACTTTGATCAATTTCCGAAATCGTCATGATTGAATGATTTTTTTTAAATTTTTCAATTTCAATGATTTGATTTTTTAAAAAAACCGCTTCTGCAATCGGTAATAATGAAATTGTTTCTTCACGTTGCTGTGGACTTAGATGAAGAAAATAATAAGCTTCACCAGTTGTCGCATCAATTAAACTAAGACTTTCGTGATCAAAACACATGATGTAATGAGAATCAGCAGCATTGATCTGATCCGTATCATAAACCATTCCTGGTGTTAAAATTCTTGTGACGGCACGTTTAACGATACCCTTAGCAAATTTAGGATCTTCGATTTGATCACACAAAGCCACTTTATGACCAAGACTTAGTAATTTATTAATAGGATTGGCCACAGAATGATGAGGCATACCACACATTGGAGTCGTGTCCTCAGATTTTTTATTTCGTTGAGTCAGTGTAATCCCCAAAAGTGGAGCTGCTAATACCGCATCGTCATAAAAAATTTCGAAAAAATCACCCATTCGAAAGAATAGAATTTTATCTTTGTGTAAGGATTTGATTTCCCAATACTGTTTCATTAATGGTGTAAGATCTTTACTCATAGCAATGTTTTAGAAAGCCTTCGAAAAAGTATCAATGATTTTATTACTTATTGCTTAAGCCCGCCTTTAATTTGTCATAAATGCCATCAAAACCACCATTACTCATGATTAAAATGACATCATTTTTATTAGAATTTTTAACTAAGTATGTGACTATGTCATCTACTGTAGAAAATTCGTTGGCAACACATGCTTTTTGCTTTAGCTCTTCAACTAAATCTGCAGTAGAAAATTTATCATCATCTTTGAGACTGCTCTGATCAAAGGCTTTCGCAATGAGTGCTTCTTGGGCCTTTAAAAAAGCATTTAAATATTCTTTTTGAAATATTTTTCGACGAGAAGTCGCTGATCTTGGTTCAAAAACTGAGAAAACTTTTTGATTTTTATATTTTGCTTGAACAGCTTCGATTGTTTGGTGCACAGCTGTTGGATGATGTGCAAAATCTTCAATGACTGTAACACCACCAAAAACACCTAATATTTCCTGACGTCTTCTGACTCCTAAAAAAGATTCCAATGCCGAAGTAATCAATTTTTTAGGAACATTATTTAAATAGGTCATACATGCTGCTGCAGCCGCATTTAATACATTATACTTACCAATTTGAGAAATATTAATATTAAACAATTCTTGTTCACTTTTTAAAATAACAAAACTGGTTGTGCTTTCAGTTTCATGAATTATTTTAACAACAAAGTTATTTGTTTGATTAAATCCAAAAGAATATTTATTTTTAATCAAACAGCTTTGAGCGACATCTTGAACATTTTCATGATCTCCCCAAAAAAGAAAATGACCGGATTCAGGAATGAGTTTCATCAATTTAACAAATGAACTTTTAACATCATCTAGATCTTTATAAATATCAGCGTGATCAAATTCAACAGAAGTTAAAATCACTTGTTGAGGGCGATAATGAATAAATTTTGGAACTTTATCGAAATAAGCCGTATCGTACTCATCGCCTTCAATAACAAAACTATTAGTATTTATATTTTCTAATGGTGATCTGAAACTTTGATCAAAATTTTTGGGAATACCACCAATTAAGAATCCAGGATTAAATCCTGCATGATCCAAAATCCAACTGACCATTGAAGTCGTTGTCGTTTTCCCATGAGTTCCAGAAATGACATATGAATTTCGATCACCAATAATAAATTCACCCATAGCTTGTGGTAATGAGCAATGAGGAATTTGTGATTCCATCATACCCATAGCTTCTTCATTTTTAGCAGAAATGACATTGCCAACAATTATAAAATCAGGCTTGGGACTTAAGTTTTTAACAGAATAGGGTTTCTGAATTTTTATTCCTAATTTTTCAATTTGCGTCGACATCGGTGGATAGGGATTGGAATCGCTCCCCGTCACTTTAAAACCGCAATCAACTAATAAGCCTGCAAGGGAAGACATTGCGGTTCCACAAATTCCCATCATATGAATATGCGCCCCATTTTTTAAATTATTAAGACTACCCAAGTTATTTTTCATTTTTATCCTAATTTTCGAATAGCTTCGTAAAGCCAATTGTGTATTTGTGGCCGAAGTTGAATATACGCTTTATTTTCACGACCGTAATAAACACGATTACTAAGTATCGTTACTAAAAAATCTGTGTTTTGATCATACCATACTGAAGTTCCAGTAAATCCAGTATGCCCGATAGATTTTTTAGAAAATTGTGATCCGCAACTGGGTGATATATCAGAAGGCATCATGTATCCTAAACTAAAATCTCCAACAGTTTCTGGAATGGCTCGAGTCGCAAAAAGCTGTGCCGTTTTTAATTTGATACTATAATTTGCAATACCTTGTAATTGAGAACGAACCATTAGACCGTAACTAGCCACATCGTCAATGCTTCCGAACAAGCCTGCATGCGTTGATATTCCACCCATCGACCAAGTATTTTCATCATGAACTTCACCACGTAGTGTCTTGTTTCTGTACTGACAAAACTCAGTAGGAGCATACAAATTTTCAGGATAAAGCAATTGATTATTTAAATTAAAATCAAAACTCGTATGCGAATAGTGTTTATCTTTAAGATCATTCCATACGTTTAAAATATTTTTTTGATGCATCTTTTCCAAAGTATAACCAAGCAATAAAAAACCCAAATCAGAATAAACAGCTTTTACTCCTTCAGCTTGAATTTTATTTTCAGCTCGATTTAAATAAGTATACATTCTTAAACGCTGAGCTATCCAACCATCTTTCAAGGATCCAGACAACTCAGTAAAAAATGGCTTCCACCAGTCTAATCCAGATGTATGAGTTAATAGTGATGTTACTTTTATTTCTGTATCAAAAAAATCAGGAAGAAAATCGATAACTTTTGAATCTAAACTCCAAAGTTTTTGATCAAAAGCACTCATCATGGCTTGTTGTGTGAATACAATTTTTGTCAATGAGGCTAAGTCATAGTATGGCTGAGTTGATCCAACTGACACATCGCAAATGAGTCGACCCATATAATAGGCTCGAACAAGTACTCCAGGAGTCACATCTGGAATTGCGTTTGATATATTTTGTATAATATTTTTTTCAAAACTAGAATATCTCAAGCTTTTATTCCTTTCATAAAAATAGTTAAACTGTGAGTTTCCTCATAGGATAAAATAGCCTTAGAATTTAAAATCAAAGGGCGTTGCTTTTCCGAATGATCTGATTCAATTCCAGAATAAACCGGAAACGGGCTGTCTTTGAAAAATTTTTCAATTGCTAAAGGCACATAATTTATTCCACTTTTTTCTGCACTATCTATAAAGTCACCCAGAAAAACGCCTTTACACTGATTAAAAATCCCTGCTTGTTGCAACTGGTGAAGCATACGATCAACTTTATATCCACGCTCGCCAGCGTCTTCAAAAAATAAAAAATGATTTTTTAATTTTGGCTGTAATTTTGTTCCCAATAAAGTTACAAAAGTACAAAGATTTCCCCCATAAACTTTAGCTTTTATACTTTTGGCACTTTTT
The DNA here is from genome assembly GCA_043765175.1 of Pseudobdellovibrionaceae bacterium. Lineage (GTDB taxonomy): Bacteria > Bdellovibrionota > Bdellovibrionia > Bdellovibrionales > Bdellovibrionaceae > Pseudobdellovibrio. Next base: position 45,301 of record JAYUJM010000138.1, read on the forward strand.
TTACTTTTTTTTGCCACAGAATTGACAGGTTTCAAATAAGAAAAAATAACACTTTGATTTTTCCCATTTAATAACCCAAACAACTCGACATAATCTTGAGTTCTTTTATTTTCAGAAGCCGTTCTTGCCAAAATAGGACCATGAATTGTAGACCAATTCCATTTTTTATTTAAAAAATAGTGCAAAATTGTTATATCACTTAAGCCAATAAAAAATTTTGGTTTTTTTTCTGACATTTTTTGAGATAATTTCATTAAATTCGGTACAAGCCTTAAACAACCATAGCCACCACGCAAACACCAAATAACTTTGGCTTTACTATTCACAAGTGCATGTTTAAGTTGATCAAATCTTTCTTGATCAGATTGCGCAAGATAAATTTCAGGTTTTAAAATGTTTTTATTGTAAACTGGTTTATAACCTTGATCCCTTACCCACTGGATGGCTTTCTCAAATTCGTCATGGCTACAAGCACTTGCCGGAGCAATAATTTCAATGGCATCACCTGGGTTTAAGAAGACTGAATTTTTACTTAATTTTTTTTTCATAAATTTTGATTCTCGCATGTATTGATTTTAAACTTTGCTGCGCTGAAAAAAGATCTTCGATCTCTTTTTTTGTAAATAATGATTTAATTTCTTGTGATTGAATAAGAATATCTTTCAAATTTTGAGTTTCATCCATTTTAAAACTGATCCCTTGAAGCCAGTCATAGGCCTTTTCACGAGTCCAACCCTTTTGTACTAGCTGATTCAAAACTAAAGAAGAATAAAGTCGACCTTTTCCTAAATAAGTGTTTTTTTTCATTTGTTCAACATCGATAAACAAACCTTCAAGCAAGCGATTCATTCGTTTTAAACAAAAATGTGTTGCAGTGAAACTATCTTGAAAAATAACTCTTTCATTTGAAGAGTGGCTGATATCACGTTCATGCCAAAGCGGAATATTATCGAATGAAATTTGACTATAACCTTTAATTAAACGACATAAACCAGTTATATTTTCAGCACTGATGGGATTTTTTTTATGAGGCATTGCTGAAGATCCTTTTTGCCGAAGCGAAAAATCTTCAATCACCTCAGAAACCTCAGTTCTTTGAAGATGTCTCAACTCAATGGCTAGTCTTTCCAGTGCGGAAGCTAAAAAGGCTAGCGAAGTCAGTACTTCAGCATGACGGTCTCTGGGGATAACTTGCGTTGCAAAAGGCTCTACTTTTAGTTTTAATTTTTTAGCGACGAGCGCTTCAGTTTTAATTCCCAAAGCAGATGAAGTTCCAACAGCTCCGCTTAACTTGCATCTTTTAAATTGCTGATCAGCACTCAGCATTCTATTGTGTGCTCTATCGATTTCAGATAAATATCCCATCATTTTAAAACCAAACGTAGTTATTTCAGCAAATATTCCGTGTGTTCTTCCCGCACAAAGAGTGCTTTTATGCTTTTGAGCTAGACGATAAATAATTTTTTTAGTTTGATTTATTTCAATCAAAAGAATTTTAAATGCATCTGCAATCTGTAGACTCAAAGCTGTGTCTAAAACATCTGAGCTAGTCAGTCCATAATGAAAGTACCGACCATTTATCCCAATGCTGTGCGAGACCTGTTGAATAAAAGCAATGACATCATGTTTAGTCTGTTTTTCAATTTGAAATATTTTTTGTATATTCAATTTACTTTTTCTTTCAATACTAAGTGCAGCTTTTTTAGGAATAAGACCTAACTCTGCTTGCGCCGAAGCCGCTGCTTTTTCAACTAAAAGTAAATACTCAAATTTTTTCTGATCGTTGAAAATTGATTTCATTTCTTCAGTTTGGTAGCGCTCAATCATTATTTTCTCTTTTTTCATGTTGGAAGTTGATTGCTTTCATGATTCAATAAATTATGCGCATCAAAGATTCTATAATCAATCAAACAACTCTGATTTTATTTATTTTATTTTGTGCCTGGCCGAATTTAAATTTAATGGCTCAGGAAACACCTTCGCCTGAACCTACGCAAAGCGATATCGATGAATCTTTTGATCCATTCGCTGATTATAATGAATACGATCAACAGTCTGAAGAAGAATCTGATATCAATTTTTTAAAAAATGGAAGATATTTAACTCTTTCTTTTATCAGTGGCTATAGAACATTTGTGGGTGGAGGGCTTTCTGAAGCTTACAAGCCAAATCTTCACTACGGCGCTGAATTCTCATATTTTTTCAACCTTAATTTAGCCATTGGCCTTTCTTTTTTGCTGAGTGACCATAACGTGAATTTTACAAGCTATACCAATCAAAATTTTAGTCAAATCTCAAGAAGATATGACGGAAATGTCAATTTACAAAATATTGATTTTCACTTTAAATATTATTTTAACACTGATAATATCACTAAGGGTTTAGCTGACTTAAACCCCTACGGTTTTTTAGGTACAAGTTACAACATTAGAACCTATACCCTTGATGAAACACTTGGTTCTGCTTCAGATAATGTCTGGGGATTTAAATTTGGTGGTGGAATCGAGCTTCCGCTCCTTAAAAATTCTGCTTACTATGGAGCTCAATTAACCTATCGCTATGTTCAATTTCCCGATGAAAATAAAAGTTTTATCGAAGAAGATGACGATTCTAATAATACTAAACCAATCAAACCTCGGCTAGATGGTGACATTCTAGATTTATCATTTATTTTAGGTCTTAATTTTTAATCAGTTTCTATATTTTTTTTCGGCAAAAATGGACTATTTAATCCCTTTTGACACCTTTTTTTAATTTCTTTTCGGCTTAGATCTTGCTCTTTGGTTGGTGCAGTTTAAAACCAACAACAAATTAACAATGGAGAAACCAATGTCTTTGAAAATATTCAACCGATCAATTTTTGCGGTTGTGTCATTTGCTACAACCTTAGCAGTTGCTCAACTAACACCGGGACCAAGTCATGGCGGTGGAAACTCAGGCCGTCCCCCTCAATATAACCCTTGCGATGTTCCCTCAGATCCTAATTGCCCAGGACGCCCAGGACAAGGCGGCGGACATTACCCTTCCGATCCTTATCCAGGAAGACCAGGTCAACCAGGTGGACCAGGTTATCCAAATCCTAACCCAGGAAATCCTTCATATCCTAGCTACCCTACATATCCCTCTGATCCGTATCCATCAAATCCTTATCCAAGTAATCCTAACTCACGATTTGGTTATTATACTAATTTAGCAATCAATAACCAATTAGGATACTGCACAGTAGTTCTAAATGTTAGTTATGATCCAACATATAATCAGGCTTATATTAACGGTGAATTTCGTGGTAATTATGTCAATGGCTACGAAAATAATAAATTAGAAAACTTTTTCTCAAGTGCTGTTTCCAGAGGAAACTGTGGATACATTAACGGAAATCCTTCATACCCACCTAATCAGTATAACAATATAAGAATTATCAATGCTAACTACTACGGTTATGATGTAACAAATTCTACACAGAATATGTGTTCATACAATCAAAACTCTTACGGTTGTTCCGTTGTTCCAACACAGTCTTTGAACTTTGACCCTGCTTACGGAGTCTATAAAAGATTTACAGTTACATACACTTGCAATAATTCTTACCGAAGAACTGCTGTGATGGATCCTGTGAGAACAAATGAATCTTTATATTTAAACTGTAATTAATAATATAGAATCGATCGCTTTAAACCGATCGATTGGCTAATCTTTGAGAACGGCGCTTTTCAGCACTAGCGAAGCGTCGTTTTTCTATTTCAGACTGTATAATTAAACCTGGAATTTCTGTGGGCTTTCCATCAGAACCTAAAGCAACAAAAGTTAAATAAGCTGAGGCCGTATGAAACATTTCAGCTGTTTTTGGATTTTCAGCATCAACTCGCACACCGATTTCCATAGAAGTTTTAGAAACAAAATTAACACTCGCTTTTAAATTAACGACCCAACCCCTACGGATGGGAGCTATAAAATTTAATTGATCAATGCTTGCAGTAACGACGTCTTTACCTGAATGCCTTTGAGCTGCGACTGCAGCGGCAATATCTATCCATGACATAACAGTTCCACCAAACACAGTATCTAAAGCATTAGTATGAGTTGGCAAAACAAGCTGGGTCATAACTACTTGAGAGGAGCTTGCTGCTTTTTTCTCTAACATAAATATGACCCAACTTTAAATTTAAATAATTAACTACAGACTATGTATTTGCGTCTGAGTTTGAATTACGACCTGCTCCGCCGCCACCTGGTAAAGTGATTGTCGTAGACGTTGTCGTTGTTGTGTTGGGAGTCGTAGCTGCAATGTTAAATGCAGACGCTCCTGCTGGTTGAGCGGCCTCAACGCGAGCTTCACTTTCAATAAATCCCAAGTGAGGTAAGCACCAAACTATTAACTGAGCTCTTGATTTAACATTCATTTTTTTATAGATGTTTGTTAAGTGAAATTTAACAGTTTTTTCAGTTACAAATAATTGATTTGCAACTTCCTTATTACTAAGTCCCTTAGAAACTAACTCTGCAACTTCTGATTCGCGATTTGAAAGACCTTTTTGTATCAAAACATCTCTAAGCATCCTTGCTCTCCTGATTAATTGTTTTTGTTGTTAACTTAAATTTTTAAATAACTTAACATTTTTTTCTTTTTTCATAATTTATTTAAGCTTCAATTTCCTTATCAAAACTTAATTAAACCTAACTTTAAGTCTGACAGACTTTCAAAAGAACGCAATACTTATTGTTTTTATATTTTCTAAAACTAGACTTTTTATTATGTAACTTCAGTTTGCCAAATCACTTATATTTATTTTTAACCATTTTCACTGCTACTTTTGTCTAGGTAAATGCAAAATTCATCATCAAAATAAAATTCTATATTTTGATATAATATAATCATAACAAGCTTGAAAGTCCTCACTTGAATTTTCAATTTGCCAGGCTCTTGCTTGCTTCAATAATTCAGAAATTTTAGTTTTATCTTTGATATGCATAATATCTTTTGCAGTGATCAAAGGGCGTAAAAATTTTTTCATAGCATCTGTCAAACTTTGTAATTCAATTCGATTGATGTAAGAAAAATAATACATCAAATCCAAAATGAAACCGCTTTGATCTTTTCCATCTAATGCAAGGATTGATTGATGATGTTTAATTTTATGCTCAATGTTTTGTTGATGAAGCATGACCAACTTCATAAGTAAATTAAAACTGTTCTTTATTTTATTGCTTACTTTAAAAGTTGAAACAATAGCATTTAAATGATTTTCATTTATGCCTGTTAAAAAAAAGATTTCAAAGACCCACAAATCACTTAGATTAAAACTGGAAAACTTAATTTCATCTAAATTATTCAACTGAAGGAAAATTTTATTATGTTGTAATATGCCGATAGTCAGCTGATCAGAATAAAAGTTTTTTCGCTGCTCAGGTATTTTCAATTTTGAAATCTCACTTGATATTCTTTCACCACTAATGTGATGAGCTAAATGAGCCAAACCCAAAGCAACTTCGTAATCCTCTAAGGATACAGAAAAATTAAGCTGATGCTTGAACCGAGAAAACCTTAATAAACGCAGATAATCTTCATTAAATCGATCGAAAGCATTTCCAACACACTTTAGAAGTTGAGATCGCAAATCACCCAACCCATTGACATAATCAATAACCAATTCATTTTTTAAATCATAGAATAAAGCATTAACTGTAAAATCTCTTCTCAAAGCATCTTTCTCTGGAGTGCTTCGAATCACTTGATTAGGCCTTCGTCCGTCAGTATAGTCAGTTTCCTCACGAAATACAGTGAGATCATAGATACTCTGATTAAGAGGAATTTTATAGACCCCAAACTGACGCCCTACAAGAATTGCGTTTGGAAAACAGGCTAAAATTTCATCTTCAGTGGCGTCAGTTGTTAAGTCAAAATCAAAAGGTTCTAGACCTATCATCAAATCCCTGACAGCCCCACCAGAAAGCCAGCAAAGCCTATTTAAATGAATCAATTTATTTTGAATATAAAAAATATCGTTATAACTCACTGAAGATTCAAGTGCAGATTTAATTTTTAATGAATAATTATCTAAACTAAGCTCAAACATTGAATTACACTATACCTGATGTTTTCAGAAATAGAACTTGAACTTAAAAATAAATGTCAATTTGACCAACTGAGCTGGATTAATTTAAAAACTCCGCTGACAGTTGAATTTTATGAAAAATGGCTTTCTCGCAATCATTATGGGACAATGGATTATCTTCAAAGCCATTTGCCAATTAAAAAAGATCCTACACTTTTAAACTCAAACTTTAAAAGTGTCATCACAGTTACGCATCACTACTTTCCAAGCCCCTCACCCCTTGCTGATAGTTTACCTGCTCGGACCGCACTTTACTCAAAAAATAATGATTATCATTTTTGGCTCAAAGATAAACTCAACATCAGTATAGAGCTACTCAAACAAAAATTTCCAAACGATCTATTTGCTCCGTTTGTTGATTCAGGCCCTCTCCTTGAAAAAGACTATGCCTATCAAGCAGGACATGGATGGTTTGGTAAAAATACATGTTTAATTCATCCCGAAAAAGGCAGTTTTTTTTTCATAGCCGAAATTTTAACAACACTTGAAATTCAAAAAAATGAATCGTCTTTTATAACCCTTAATCCTCATCCAGATATGTGTGGAACTTGTACTCGCTGTATGGATATTTGCCCCACACAAGCCCTTATTAGCCCTCGAGAAATGAAGGCTGATCAATGTATTGCTTATTTTAATATTGAATCTAAATCGATTCCTCCAATTGAGTTTAGAAAAAAAATGAATGATTGGTTTTTTGGTTGTGATCTTTGCCAGAGTGTTTGTCCATGGAATGAAAAATTTTTTCGCGACCAAAAAATTGAACAATCTAATGATACTTCTACCACAGAAATACTTCATCTGACTTCCGAGGAAAAAACTGAGTTATTTGAATTTTACAAAATGATACTAACATCATCGAATAAGCAATTACAAAAGCGATTTCATGGAACTGCATTATTCAGAGCCAGCGGATTTGGATTAAAAAGAAATGCTTTAATTGTGATTGCAAATAGAAAAATTTTGGGATTAGAGTCTGAAATAAAAAATCTACAAAAAGATCAAAAATTAACTGAGCTTTGCGATTGGACATTAGCTCAGTTAAACTAAATGCAAACCACAAGTTAAAATAGCCACTCGGTCTCCGTCAGGCACTTCTGCAGAAGTAGAAAATTTATCCAAAAGGTCGATAAGTTCTTTTTTAAACTGAGGGGTGTCTTTTGATTTTACAGAAAATGCCATGGAGTAATACATATTTTCTTCAGAGGTAAAATTTTTATCCGCTTTAATATAGAGTTGATTTAAAGATCTTAAAAAAAACTTTTTAAAAAACTGTGATTGATTCAAATTTTCTAAAAACACTGACTGTTTAACACAGTAATATCTATTTCTTTTTTCTGAGACTAAACCATTTTCTAAAAAAACTTTCAAAATCTGTTCAACTTCAACTTGCCCCAACTGCGTACGACTCATAATTGAATCAACATCTGCTCCTTTTTCATAGGAACCCAAGGCCGCATATATAATCGACCAATTTTCGAATTCAAAAAAATCTTTTTGTTTTAAAGTAACAGTTTTATTATCCATTTGAAGAATTTTTTGTTTAAGACGTTCGTTTTCTTTTAAATAAGAAGACTTTTTATCGGATCTTTGATCTTGATCTAAAAAATATAAACATAAAAAATAAGCTTTCCAAACAGCAGGAAATGAAAGACCTTCTGCAATTCTTTCTGCAGTATTAATCGTCAGATTCTTTTTTTCCTCGATGACTTCTTTTATAAATCCTTTGGAAGCAATCCCCGATTTGCTGGCGATAAAAGAATAAGAAAATCCTTTATGGATTTTCTTATTCTCAGTGTACAAATTTTTTAAAAATTCACGATAACCATTCACTTTTAAAAGCTGATCAGTAATAAATACTATTTTCATAAAATTAATTAACGCCACCAGCTTTAGGAAAAGATTCAACTTGTTCGTTGCATTCAATAACAAATAGTTTACGGGCTACTTTAGCATTGATTAATGTTGACTCGATATAATTATTTACAGCAAGATCAATAGCAGTATTATATTCAGAAACTTTTGATTGAATTGGAAGGGCCAATTTCGATGCATCCACAGACATTACAAGAATCTTTGTATTCGAACCAAAATCATAGACGCTGACAATATTTACAAACTGTTCATTTTGAAACTTTTGATTTATTTTCTTAAGTTCTTTTTTAGTTAATTGATCAAAAGTAACGATATACGGAGCAAGTTGTACAACTTTAACGTTACCATAACAAGTTGTTGGTTTTGGCAAAACACCAATTGGCATTGTGCTCGATTGCGCTTGAGCTAAAGTTGCTAAAATAATTGTTGCTAAAAATACAGATGCTTTTTTCATAAATTTTCCTTTGCTTAAAAGTTGCTTAATTGCAACTTGTTATTGTTATGTTCGAACTACTTATAAACTCATTTCACTTAAAACCGAAGCTTTTGGGTGCAATATCGTTCTCTAGAGAGAACTTATGTAAAAAATTCACGATCGTATAGAGCTTATACAACAAAAAGTGTCCCAATTGAAAATCAAGACAACTTCAAGTAAAAATGACAATGTCATTTTTACTTTTCTCATCAATTTCTAGTTAATTATTGATCTCATTGGAAAAAACAAAGAGTACGTGTTATATTTCGTTTCACAAAATAAAATGGGAGACTCTTTATGAACAAGTTTTCATTGCTTTTCTTAACTATCGCAGTTCAATTCATCATAGCCCAAACTCAAGCCCAAACTCAAATAAAGCAGCCAGCAATAAGCATAGGTAGCAGTTGTGTTATTGTTGATAATTATTTTCTAATAACGACTCCTGAAGTTCGCAAAGTACTTCAATCAAAGGGTTACACTGTTTTAGATTCTTATCCAGACACAGGAGCTTACTTTACTATTCAAAATGATTACAACCGTGTTAGAAGCCCATTAGCCGTTTTTAAATGTGGACTCAACGGAACAAATTATTTATACAGCACTAAAATTAAAATAAATTTTGCTGATGATGTATGGTCTGATATTGATCGCAGCACTCACTATCATGCCGAATGTGAAAAGTCAGCTGAATCAGATTTAGAAACCTTAAGAGCTAATGCTTTACTCAAAGCTGCTCAGCGAGTTCAAAGTTGCGAAAAATCAATCAAAAGAGCTAACTTACTTTTTAGTAATTAATTCTTTTCTTAATTTCTTTTATTAATTCTTATAAAAAAAGGTAGCTTTTTAGGCTACCCTTTTTTATTTATATTATGATTTAATGACTAATCCTCATCGTGTTCTTCAGTTACAGAAGTTGATGACAAATCGTCTTTAGATAATTCAGGCAGAACTTCTTTTTGATTTTTAGGTGGGTTAGCTTTTAAATAATCTTTAATCTTTACAGGATCAGGCGCAATCATCGTATACATATTCTTACCTTCAGTTTTTGGCTGAGATTCAACAATACAAAGATCTTTGATATAATCGATGGCCTTTCGAATGACTTCTAAACCCATTTCCTGATGAGACATTTCTCGACCCATAAAACGCAAATTTATTTTAACTTTATCCCCGTCTAGCAAAAAACGACGAGCATGCTTCATTTTTGTTTCAAAATCATGTATATCAGTTCGTGGCCGCATTTGAATTTCTTTGATGACAACAATGACTTGTTTTTTTCGTGAAGCTGCGGCTTTCTTTTTATTTTCATATTTATATTTGCCATAATCCATAATTTTACAAGTCGGAGGACTTGCTGTTGGACCAATTTCAATCAAATCAAGACTACGTTCTTCGGCTATTCTTAGTCCTTCTGGCACAGTCATCACACCCAACATTTCTCCGTCATCACCAATGACACGAATTTGTGCTGCACGAATGTCTCTGTTGACGCGAAGTCCATCTTTAGATCCGCCTTTTTTATCACGATCAAACTTACTATTGCCTTTAAAATCCCGACCTACTTGATTAATAGCTGCCTCCAAGGTAGCACCGCTTTCACACGGTTTAAATTATACTGTTGCATTCAATTCACGATCACGTGAATTTTTAATAATTAAATTACAAGCTTCATTCCATTCAATATTATTATGAAGCGTTCCGTCCCTTAAGCGAACCGAAACAGTTTCAGCTTCAGCTTCTTTATCACCAATAATCAACATATAGGGGATTTTTCTAAGCTGAGCTTCTCGAATTTTAAAGTTAAGTTTTTCATTTCGTCGATCAAATTCTGAACGAATCGCATTTTGAAAAAAATAACTTTGAATCTTATCACAGAATTCGTTCACTCGATCTGTCACATTTAAAATAACAACTTGAGTTGGCGATAACCAAGTTGGCAAATGTCCTGCTGTGTGCTCAAGATAAACACCGATAAATCTTTCTAATGATCCCAAAACTGCACGGTGCAGCATTAAAGGTTGGTGTTCTGAATTATCTTCACCAGTGTATCGCAGTTGAAAGTTATTAGGCAAATTGGGATCACATTGTATTGTTCCTAATTGCCAAGGTCTTTTTAAAGCATCTACAAACATAATATCTAACTTTGGACCGTAGAAAGCACCATCCCCTGGATTTATTTCATAAGGAATTTTTAAACTTTCCAAAGCCTGCGATAATGCACCTTCAGCACGATCCCATTCAGCATCTGTACCAATTCTGTTTTCAGGGCGAGTCGATAAATATACTTTATATTCGTTCATTCCTAATTTCTGATAAACTTCATTCAACAATTCTACAAAGCCCTTGATTTCACTTTGCAATTGCTCTGTTGTACAAAAAATATGTCCATCATCTTGACAAAAAGTTCGAACACGAGTTAATCCAGATAGTGCGCCAGAAATTTCATAGCGATGAAGTCTACCAAAATCAGCCATACGATAAGGAAGATCTCGGTAAGAATATTTCTCAGATGCAAACAACAAACAATGCGAAGGACAGTTCATTGGCTTAGATCCAAAGTCACGCTCGTCCACTTTTGTGAAAAACATATTGTCTTTGTAATTTGCTAAATGCCCTGAAGTTTTAAATAACTCCGAATCAAAAATCTGCGGTGTAATCACTTCGTTATAGCCATACTTGAAGTACAATTCTCGTAAATATTTTTGCAATTCATTATAAACAACGGCACCACGACCAGTAAAAAAAGGCGACCCTGGCGCCCATGGATGAAACGTAAATAATCCTAATTCCTTACCTAGTTTTCGATGATCACGTTTTTTAGCTTCTTCAATATTTTTTAGATATTCTTCAAGATCTTTTTTGTCCAAAAACGCCGTAGCATAAACTCGCTGTAACATAGGGTTGGTTTGATCACCCTTCCAATAAGCTCCAGCCACACTCATTAGTTTAAAAGCCTTAATTTGACCTGTCGATTGCACATGGGGACCCCGGCAAAGATCGAACCACTCACTTTGATGATATATTCCAACAACACTTTCACCTTTAACTGCAAGATCTTGAATTAATTCAACTTTAAATTTTTCTTTTAAATCAGAAAAAACTGAAATAGCTTTTTGTATTGGCCAATTTTCGCGAGTAATTAGAAGATCTTTTTTCTGAAGCTCTTCCATCTTTTTTTCAATCTGCGAAAAATGTTCTTCTGTAAAATTAAACGGAGAATCAAAATCGTAGTAAAATCCATTTTCAACAACAGGGCCAATAGTGACTTTAACTTCGGGCCAAATAGACTGAACAGCTTGAGCCATCATATGAGCTGCTGAATGGCGAACTACATCTAAAGCTTCTTTGGATTTAATTGTTATAATTTCTAAGCGCGTTCCATCTTTTAATGGTAATCGAAAATCAATCACATCAGTTGATCCATTAATTTTCGCCCCTAAAGTATCTTTAGCTAAACGCGAACCAATTGAATTGGCCACTTCCAAAGTCGAAGGCTCATGATCAAAGGCACGTACAGAATTATCAGGTAAAATGATTTTTATTTCAGACATAGATTAAAACTTTTCTTAAAGATTTGATGTGAATATTTAATTATCATTGATTAAAATAGTAAAACAAACATTAAAATGATGTTGTTTTACAGGTCAGTTTAAGAGCTGAATAGAAAGACTTAGTAGGTATTTTAAGATAGATTTGAATCATCAATTTTTATAGTTTGGCAAAATAAATGGTTTTTTTCAAGTAGAAAAGGCATAGTTTATTAACAATATATACTTATGCCTTAGAAACGACTTCAACTAATTCGTACCTCTAGGAATTAATTTGTGACATGTAGAAATATACTACACATAGTAACCTCAGATACTCTAGTTCTTAACTTATTCTTGCAAATGCTCGATTCTGTTATCAAAAACGGCATAAATATTAGAAACTGCGATCAAGGTGCTAAACGTATCAAGACGAACCGTTTTTAGATACACAAAAAGCAGAAGAAAAATAATTATTAATCACGAACTTTTTAGAAAAATTTGCCATAACTGGTTTAATGCTTTTTTAAACTTGTTTAATTGAAACTATTAACAGTGCTGAAAACTGTATACCTAATTATGAAAAACTATATAATTATGAAAAACTGCTACTAATAAGTCACGTGGTGATTAATAGACTCATGCATACGAGGGTCCTTAATCGCCACAATGTTATTTGCAGATAAAAATCGAGTGGCTGCAGTTATAAATAAACCTGCAAAACCTGCAAAAAGTGCAATTTCATAAAAACCAAACTGAGGCGATCCATCATTAAAATTTGGATAAACTAGCCAGTAAATATCCACATATTGCATGACCAAAACTAAAATAGAAACAGCCACTAAATTACTGTCAGTTCTTTTCGCTGAGCGCGGAAGCAATGACAGAAAAGGCACGATGAATCTAAAAATCAATAATGATAACGAAACCCCTAACCACCCACTATGTGAACGCATTAAATAAAATTCAGTTTCTTCAGGAATGTTTGCATACCATATTAACATAAACTGAGAAAATGCAATGTAGGCCCAAAAAATTGTAAAACCTTTTAAAAATTTACCAACATCGTGTTGGTGCTCAACAGTCACATAACCCTTGATCCATTTCGAATCTTTGAAACAAACAATCACTATGGCCAACAATGCAAATGTTGATTGCAACATTCCAGCAAAAGCATAAATTCCAAATATCGTAGAATACCAACTTGGCAGTAACGACATTAATAAATCAATAGTAAAGCAACTAAAGAAAATTGCAAAAAAAGCAATAAATCCAATTGAATTTCCAATATTTTTTTCTGTTAAGCTAACATCTCCATTTTGATCTTGTTTGATCGAATTTCCTACAATTAATTTTTTGAATACTAAACATCCTAATCCAAAAATTAAAACACGTGCAGTAACAAACCAAGGGTTTAAGTAAATAGCCTTACCACCAGTCATTCGATGGGCTTGCTCAGGATCAGCCCAAGCGTAGATATGCTTAAAGCCTAAAATTAAAATAATACTCGTCACTACCATATAGGGTAAATAACTAGTGAAACTTTCAACTAATCTTTTTATTGAACTATGCCAACCAGCTTTTGCAGCATTACTGAAAGATAGAAAAAATAATGCTCCTAAAGCAAGGCAAGCAAAATAAAAAAATGAAACTAAATAGGCCGACCACATTCTTTCAGGGTTTTTAAAAAAGCCAACCCCAACTGTTATGACAGCGACTAGAATTGCTACATAGGAAAAAGTTTTTAGCGCTTGTGGAGTTTCAAACTTTGATATTTTTAATTCATGATTATGATGTGATCCCATTATCTATCCTTGCTTAATTTATTAAAAACAATTTAATTTTTTTGAAGTTGACGAATGTAATTCACAACTTGCCAGCGATATTTTTCAGGAATATGCGAGGCATAGGCCCCCATCAGTCCTTGCCCCATAGTGATGACATGATAGATTTGACCATCAGTCCAGCCTTTAATCTTTGCAGATGTCATAGCTGGTGGCTTCAATGCCATTTTGGCTCCGATTGAACTATTCTCGCCGCCTTCGCCACTTGCACCATGACAAATAGCACAGTGAATGGTGTAGTATTTAATTCCAACCTTCAAAGTTTCTTCATCAAATTTTTCAGCCATAGGATTCTTGTTATTTGCTGAACCTGGAAAATCAGTAGCATAAGGGTACGGAGTAAAACCAATAGGTTGAGTGCCTTCTGGAGGCAACCTCATTCCTGAATGATTCGGTGAATTTTCGTCATATTCCTGGGGTTTGATCGCCGGCGATTCCATCATATCTTGAATAAGCTCGATATTGGGAACTGATTTATCAATATTGCAACCAGATAAAATTAAAAAAGATAAAATAAGTAAACTGATTTTCATATTAAAACTCCATCACTTTCTTAATTTCGGCGGCTCCCAATTCTTTAAGTAATTTTTCTGCACGATCATAATTAAAGCCCATGTCATTTTCAGGAATAAAAACAGCAAATTTATGACACGTTAAATCTTTATCAATCACAGGCACTGTTTTCTTTGGCATTCCACACAAAACAAAAAACGCTGCAACCGAACTTAGTGCTGCAAATAAAACTGTAAGCTCGAACATGATTGGAATAAATGCTGGTAAAGAAAATAATGGCTTACCACCAATATTAATCGGCCAATCAATGACTGATGTGTAATAAACCAACCCCAAACCTGCTAATAATCCAAAAACTCCTGCGCCAAAAGTGATAAATGGAATAATTGATCTTTCAATTCCACAGGCTTCTTCCATTGCATGAATTGGATATGGCGAAATTGCTTCAAGTTTTGTAAAACCGGCTTCTCGAACTTTTCGAGCAGCATTGACAACAGTGTCTTCTGTTAAAAATATTCCAGCAATGCCGCCGATGACTCTTTTTTTACCCATATTAGTGAGCTCCCTTTTGATCATGCTCATCGTCACGTCCCACACCTAAAACAGGCTTCATTTCAGCAATTGAAATGGCTGGAAGAACCCGCAAATAAAGTAGGAAGATTGTAAAAAACATTCCGAATGATCCAACCAAAATAGCTGTGTCATACATTGACCAGGCGTACTGGCCCCAATTCGATGGTAAAAAATCACGATGCAATGAAGTCACCGTAATAACAAAACGCTCAAACCACATACCAATGTTCACAAAAATAGAAACAACGAACATGACTGGAATTGATCTTCTAAATTTTTTAATCCAAAAAGTTTGTGGCACTACCACATTGCAAAAAATCATAATCCAATATGACCATGCATAAGGACCAAGTGCTCGATTCATAAAAACATAACGTTCATAATCATTTCCTGAATACCACGCGACTAAAAACTCCATACCGTAGGCATAACCAACCATCAGGCCCGTCATCATGATGATTTTATTCATCACTTCCATATGATCTAAAGTGATATAGTCTTTAAATTTTGGAAATCCAATTCTGATTAAACTCATAAGAGTAATCACCATTGCAAATCCTGAAAAAATAGCTCCAGCAACAAAGTAAGGCGGAAATATTGTCGTATGCCAACCTGGCAATCCAGAAACAGCAAAGTCAAACGAGACAATTGTGTGAACTGAAATCACAAGCGGAGTTGATAAGCCAGCAAGAACTAAATAAATCATTTCAAACTGTGACCAATTTTTTGCTGTACCTTTCCAGCCCATTGATAAAGTACCATATATTTTTTGTCGCCAAATATTTTTAGCCCGATCACGAACAGTGGCTAAATCTGGAATCATACCCACAAACCAAAAAACTGTTGATACGGTCGCATATGTAGAAATAGCAAAAACATCCCAAAGTAATGGGGATCTAAAGTTTACCCATAAAGGGCCTCGTTGATTGGGATAAGGAAATAACCAAAAATCGAACCAAGGTCGACCCGTGTGTATCAAAGGAAAAATACCTGCAGTAGCAACTGCAAAAACGGTCATAGCCTCAGCTGTTCTAGCGACTGATGTTCTCCATTTCTGACGAAATAAAAATAAAATGGCAGAAATTAAAGTTCCGGCATGTCCGATACCAACCCAAAAAACGAAGGTAATAATCATCGTTCCCCAAGCCACAGGATGATTAACACCTAATAGACCGATACCAGTAGAGATAACAATCGCTATAGTTATGATGTAAAATAAAAACAATGCTTTTGCTGAAAGAAAAAGTCCCATCCATTCCTTTGAAGGAATGCGTTCTATAGGTTCACACACATCATCAGTTACATCTTTTAAAGATTTATTGCCTAAAACAAGCTGATTACGCTTCAACATGTTTTGCTCCTTTTGTCACTTCGTTATTGTTTCTGATTTTAGACAAATAGCGAACTGAAGGCTGCGCATACCACTCTTCAAGAAGGGCGTAAGATCTATCTTCAGTTTTAAAAATTTTTGCTACTCGTGAATCCGCATTATTTAAATCTCCAAATGTGATGGCCTTCGTTGGACATGCTGTTTCACAAGCAACTTTGACATCACCATCAGCTAAAGTTCTATTTTCAACAGTGGCTTTTTGTTTAGCTTGTAATATACGATGCACACAGAAAGTACATTTTTCCATAACACCACGAGTGCGCACAGTAATTTCTGGGTTTAAAGACATGTGCATTGGAGCTTCGATAAGCTTAGCATAATTAAACCAGTTAAATCGTCGAACTTTATAAGGACAGTTGTTTGAACAATATCTTGTTCCTACGCAACGATTGTAAACCATTTCGTTAAGACCTTCGCTATTGTGCACAGTAGCCGCCACCGGGCATACCACTTCACATGGTGCATTATCGCAATGTTGACACATTACTGGTTGAAAAACTGCTTGAGCATTTTCAGCGTCACCTACGTAATACCTATCGATTCGAATCCAGTGCATTTCTCGACCCTGTAATACATATTTTTTACCAACAACATGAGTGTTGTTTTCAGATTGACAAGCTGTCATACAAGCTGAACAACCTGTGCAAGTATTTAAATCCAATGCCATTCCCCATTTGTGCCCGTTGTACTGATGACCTGACCAGATAGACCATGTGTGATGACGATGAATATTTGCAGACTTTGATTTTTCATAATCTTTATTAGTGGCTTGAACAACAATTTGTCGTCCTTCCATTGAATCATGACCTTGAGTTGTAACAAGATCATATTTTTGCCCTAATTTTTTTATTTCTACTACAGATCCCGCAAAAATATATGATCCATCTGAATTTTTTTGAGCCAAAGTGAATGCATTTACACCAATATCATTACCGACTTTTCCTGCAGCTGTTCTTCCATAGCCAATGGCAATGGCCACAACATCGTTGTGCAAACCTGGCTGAATATGGATCGGAGCTGTCAGTTTTGAATCGCCAACAGTTATTTCAACCAAGTCGCCTTGTTTTAATTTAAGCTCATCAGCTTTCTTCATTGAAATGCTAGCATAGTTATCCCAAACAATTTTTGAAACTGGATTTGGTAATTCTTGAAGCCATCCGACGTTTGCCAAAGTTCCATCACCAATGTGCGATGTCGCATACAGCGCTAACTCTAATCCTTCAGAAGTTGATTTTTTTAAAACTGGCAATGAATTGTTTTTCAAAGAACGAGCATTTGTGTACTCAATTGAACCCACAAAACCTTTTTGCAATAAATTATTCCAAAAAGTTTCAAAGTCTTCGCCTTTAGCAAATTTAGAAATAACATCTGACTTAATATAAGCTTTTAAATAATCTAAAAAAGTTTCATACTTCTGTATTCGCTCAGGTCCAACTTTGGCCATAAATGCCCAAGTCATTAATGATAATTGAAACGAACGTGTATCATACATCGATCGAATCAAAGGCTGATGAATTCCATACACTCCGCGTGCAAATTCAGTGTCATTCCAACTTTCAAGAGCATGATTATCAGTGGCTACAAAATGACTTAATTTTGCAGTTTCATCCATCACATCGCCAATAAAAACTACAGTATTAACTTTTTTCAAAGCTTCGCTAAATCCAAATTGCTCAGCTAAGGAATATATTGGATTTTGACGATAAATTATGAGTGTTTTTACTTCACTGTTATTCATGGCTTTGATCAGCTTTTGAAGATCAGTAAAAGAACCACTCGTTTGCACAGGATTAGTTGAAATTGTTTGACTATCATTTTTCAAAAGATGATTTAAATGATTCACTGCCATTTGTAAATTTTCAGAGTCAGCAGTTCTTGTTTGTAAACCACCAGCTACAACTAATGATTCACCCGCGTTTTGTTTAAGTTCATTTGCTGCTTTTATTAAATTTTCTGAAGTCATTGAAGATTTTTCACCTTTAATGACTGCAATAAGAGATAGTACAACTTCAAGTTGTTCAGAAGGCTTAATTTTAATTCGAACATCTGCATTTGCAGCAGTTAGCGAATACGTTGAATCAAATGAATATAACCGTGACATCGTCTCAGGGCTTCTTCGACCTTCAGCAAATAACTTATTGGCTGTCATTGCCGGCCCCCAGGCCCCTAAAAAGTCAGCGTCGATAGATACTATTGTTTTTGCTTTATCGTAGCGGTAAAAAGGCAAAGCGGCTTGACCATAACTTTTTTCTTGAGCATTGACTAAATCGTCGTTTGCTAAAGGCTCCCAAGCATAATGCTTGGCTTTAAAGCCCGAACAAAAATCAGAAATAACAGCATTTGTTGCTGGTGAAAAAAGACTTCCAGTTAGAATAGCTACTGAACCCTTTTGTAACTCTTCAACAACTTTATTATCAAGATCTTCCCATGAAACACTCACTGTTTCTTTATTCGTTCTTTTTTCGTTCATCAAATTTCGAAGTGGTTTTTGCAATCTTTCAGGATTATATAAACTTAACAATGAAGCTTGAGCTTTAACTGAAACAGCTGATCCGTTCAGTGGGTATTGAGGATTTCCTTCAATATGCACTGGACGTCCTTCGCGGGATTTAACTAATAGGCCAAAACCTTCATTTCCATCAAAGTATGAAGACGTGTAATAATTTGAAACTCCAAGAGTGACTTCTTCTGGCTGTTTTACATAGGGAACCATCTTTTGAACAGGCCTTCGGATACATCCTGAAGCAGTCGTTAAAGCAATTGAAGCACCCATGAATTTTAAAAAATCGCGTCGATCAATACCATTAGAATCACCTTCATTTTCAGAACCTTCGCGCAATGGTGACGAAATGAATTCAGTTTCTACAGATTTTTTGAATTCTTCATTTTGTTCAAGCTGATCAAATGACTTCCAGTAAAACGGAGTTTCATTTTTTTGTTCATTCAATTTTTTTTCATTATTTATTTCGTTATTCATAAATGTATTCCTGATTAGTGATGGCACGTCGTACAGTTTAATGGTGCATTATTTTCAGGCTGACGATGACAGTTTATGCACCAGCCCATTGATAAATCTGAGTATTGAAAAACTTTTTCCATTTTTTCAATTTCACCATGACATGTTTGACAACTGACACCTTTGGTCACGTGAGCTTGGTGATTAAATTGAACATGATCTGGCAGCATATGAATTTTTACCCACTCAATAGGTTTATTGTCGGCATATGATTCACGCATCTTTTTAATAATATCTGCTTTTTCGTTTCCTGCTATTTGCTGATGGCAGTTCATACAAGTTGACAAAGCAGGAATGTTTGAAGATTTCGATTTTTCAACTTGATTGTGACAATACTGACATTGGATTTTATGAGTTCCAACATGGAGTGCGTGATTAAAAGGTATAGGTTGCTCAGGTGAGTATCCTTTATTATAGCCTATACCGATACGTTTTCCACCGTCTACCTCTTGAAAAAAACAACCTGTTAATCCAATAACTAAAAAACTAGCTAAAAAAAAGTGTGTTAAAGATTTCACTTTGGGGACTAAAAAATGACTTACACGAATACACAAACTCGCAGACATATCTACAGCCTTTCTATAATTAAAATAAATCGATATGATAGTTTAAAAACATATGAACCGAAATGTCACTAGAGAATTTGAAAATTAAGTGAGAATAGAATTCTCACTCGCAAAATTGAAAAATAATTGATAGCAAAACAGTCGTTTATTTTGCAGATTGAAGTTTTTTTACAACACTTGCATAAATTACAAATAACAAATGCAATATAGAAAACACCGCCACGTACTCAACCCCACCTGCACCGAAGCCATAGGAATGAAGCCCTGCGCCAAGTACAAAGTTCACTCCGTACCAAGCCATAATAACCAAATTGAAAGCAACTACAGCAGAAACCATCATTCCAAAATTTTGAATCCAATTGATCAATTTAGTATGAAGAATTATTATGTAGCCTAAAAGTACAATTAAAGCCCAAGTTTCCTTAGGATCCCAACCCCAAAACCTGCCCCATGAATAATCAGCCCAAACTCCACCAAGAATTATACCTGGAGCCAAGAAGGCCACACCAATTTGCATGGCTCTGTAAATGGCAGTCGAAATATTTCGTATAACTTCTTTGTGTTTTTCAGAGTCCAACACATGATAAATCAAACCAATATCACCTAATGCGAACGCCAATAAAAATGCGGCATATGAAATTGTGATCGTCATAACATGGATAATTAGCCAATAATTACTTCTTAAAACGGCCTCTAGTGGCTGAATGCTAGGATCTAAAATAGCCGGTGCCATATCGGCCACCACCATCGCAAAAACTCCTGACAACAAACCAGCAAATAAAATAGACTTATATTTGTAAATTTTTTCTAAAATCATCGAGAAAACGACTGTCCCCCAGGAAACCCAGACTACAGTTTCGTACATATTTGTAACCGGCGGACGCTCAGCTAAATAGATTCGAAAAACAAATCCAGATGTATGAATTGCTAATCCGATGAATGATAAAATCCATGTCAACGACATCACCTTATCAAGATCACGAATCCAAACTATTAATAACAACAATGCTGCAAGCAAATAAAAAATATAAGCCCATCGAAAAAAATGAAACTGATTGTAAAAAACTTCTGCTGATATCTTTTTTTGATTCGCATAATTAGGAAATTCTGCAGCTGCTGATTGTATAAAATCATCGACAGTTTGATCAAGTTTCAAACCTGCACTTTGAATATTTTCTTTATCTTGCGCCTGGGCTCCTAAAAAGCGAGCCAACTCCTGACTTATTGAAATAAATTTATTTTGATATTTTTCTGGTAACTCCTGCACTGATCTCCACGCATCCACATTAATACCAGGAAGAACTCGTAACATTTTACCAGATGAAATATTTTGGAAAGTAAAAAATTGATTTTCTAATCTTTGCACAGCTTGAAAAAAAGGATCTAATTTTTCTTTTGCTTGACGCTTATTTTCCAGCTCTTGCATTAAATTTCGAAAGCTTTCACTATTAAATAAATCATTTCCTTTAAAGTATTTTTGATCTTCCTTAAGACTTAGTTTCTTTTTAAGCTCTAAATTTCCAACTTCAAAGAGTTCAATATTTATCCAGCTTTCTGGGGATAATAAAAACGATAATATAATTAAATGAGCAGGCTCTTTCTGATCACTGTTAGGTCTTTTGAATTGACTTCGTCCATAAATTAGCTCAAGCGACTCACGAGCAAATGAGTCAAATGGCTTAATACGTCCGCTGTCTTGAATGGGAAGATTTTTTATGCGATCGCCATTGGCAAACGAAAACATTTGAATTAAAAAAATAAAACCTGCAATAAGTAATTTCATAATGCTGTCCTACGCTTTCTGCGTTGGTAAAATAACCATACAATACCAAAAGATAAAATAATTGAACCTAAATATTTAATCCATCGCCCAGGATCTTGATTAACTGATAATACTGTAGCTAATGGTTCGCCTGTGTTTTCGTCTAACTCAAAGCTAGCCTGATAAAAAGTATAACCTTGATGTTTCATAGGCTCATTCATCGATATGTGCCAATTTACATCATTTTGCTTTTCTTTTTTGACAGTGACAAAACTTGAATATTCTTTAGCCTTACTTGAACCTTGATATTTTTCAATTTCAAATCGATCTAAATGCACTTCAAAATCTAATGGGATTCTTCGATTATGATAGGCCACTATATAAGCTACATCTGTAGTGAACATTTTAACAGTATCATTTAGGACAAGCCACTCTTTTCGCCCGTTAAAGTCAATCTCAACAGCACTTGTAGTCAGCGGAGTAGGAAAGTCTAAACTTTTCACAGAATATTTTTCTTGAGCTTTTTGAACAAAGTCCACGATACGCAGCTCAAGATTCATCCATTGAGTTTGAAAAACGTCACCGATTTTTGCAATACCAATTTTTTTTGGTTTAATTTCATTTTTATTAAACAGAGCATATCTCACCTGCTCTTCATCTACTGATTGAAAATAAATTTCGTTTATATTTAAATTCTTACGTCCAAGAACCTCGTAATTATAACCAAGATAAAATGTTACCAAGCCTAATGTTTTTTCGGCCACTTTGTTTTTATTGGATTGAGTTAAAGTTTCAACTTGCTTAACATTGGCATTGTAAACTTGAAACTGCAAAGACGATCCTGCATTGAAATCTAATGATTTAACAACTTGATTTTTGACTTGTGCATAACGAACAAACTGAATCACTTTAATATTTTCTTTTTTAGAATTAAAATCCAAATCTAACGAATAGGGTTTAACTAGCGTTGGAGTTTTTTTGAAAAAATCAACTTCTTCATCATAGATTTTAGTGTACTTTTCACCATCAAAAGTTGCGTAAACTGAAAAATCTGTTTGAGAAATTGTTACTGAGCTGTTTTTACTGTTAATGCCGATGCTCATACTGCCATCGACACCTTTTTTTTGAGTGACGTACCCACCTAAAATTAATAAAATAATTCCAATGTGAACACAAATAAATGGATAGTGATTTTTCTTCCAAGGCAATCGGTCAATCATGACTATTGTCAAATTATAAACTAATAGCCCCATTGACAAATACATCATCCAGCTTTGATAAACGAGTTTTTGAGCTGTCATTGCGTCGTATCTTGATTCAACAATAGTTCCCCAAATAGTCAAAAGCATGATGGCAATCATCACAGGAATGCCAAGTTGAAATGATGTTGAGAATTTCCAAAATTTAGAAAGAATTTTATTCTTAAAAATCATAATCTTAATCTATCTTTAGAATTACACATTGGGAATCTCAGATTTAATATAGCTTATTGCTTGAGCAATTTTTTTTCGAATTTCTTCGAACCCCTCATTTAATTTTTTTGTATTCTCGTCCATGTAGAGTGCTCGATTGAGCTCGACCTGTATTGTATGCTGACCTTTTTCTGGCTGACCGTATTGCTCAGTGAGGCGACCGCCAACATAGGGCCAATTATAACCTAATTTAAAACCTGCAGTTACATAGGCCGCAATGACTAAGTCACGAAATTTCTTACTACAACTTTTACCAAGGGAATCACTAATCACAATATCAGCACGAATTTGACCAGGATCTCGGTGCATTGAGGTCCCCACTGAGGGCATCGAATGAGCATCCAAATGGTATATATTTTTATGATTCATTTTAAAAAAATCTTGATAAATATTTCTGATTTTTAAATGAAAAGGATCATATATTTTTTGCTTCAAATTTTGATGCAATTCAAAGCTCATGGGCTGTGTCATTAATGACTGACCCAATGTCGTTTCCACCCAATGAAATCCTCTATTATTAGTCCCAGGTTTATTCAAACTACCAACAACTGACGACGAATCCACATCTTCAGGTATTCGATTTAAGTCAACAGCATATCTATGCCACTCTGTTTTATGAAAAACTATCAAAAATTCTTCAAGGGTTGGTTGATAAATTCGATCAATATAACGATCAACATCACACATCGCAGTCGTTTCCGGTAATCCCAACAACCACTCACATTCGTCAGGAATTTTTTCACCCGAGTGCGGCATTGTTACAAAAAATGGATTCTTTAAAAAAGAACTTTGACTCACGATCAACTCACTTTGTTTAATAGTCTTATGAAAATATACACTAAAACTGGCGACAAGGGAACAACACGCTTAGTTGATGGCAGCTGCGTCGAAAAACATAATCCCTACGTTGAAGCTTATGGAACTGTTGATGAATTGAACTCATTTCTTGGATTAACTATTTCCAGCTTAAAAGCCGAAACTTCAAAATCTGGCCTTCAAATATCTATCGACCTAGAAAGAGTTCAGCACCATTTATTTCGCATTGGAAGCCTTGTAGCGGCTGGCAACAGCATGAATCCTGAAGACTTTTCAAAACTTCCACAAATTAGTCTTGATCAAATCACATTTTTAGAAAATCAAATCGATCAACTGACAATCGATCTTCCTGTTTTGAAAAATTTTATTCTTCCAAATGGATCCATATCCATATCTCAAATTCATTATGCAAGAACGCTTTGCCGCAGAAGTGAAAGACGAGTTTCTGAAGTCTACATGCAACAACCTGAAAATCTAAAAAATGTACTTATTTATCTGAATCGACTGAGTGATTATTTATTTACCTGTGCTCGCTGGATGTGCGTGTCTGCACAAATAGCTGAAACTGCTTGGGATAAATCAAAGTGAGTCCAAAATCTGAAATCTCTCTTCGCGAATCAAATTTAAGCGATTCTCAACGGCTCAATCAGTTTTTTTCTAGCATTGCAGTAGATGGAAAAATCAGCATTAAAGTGCGAAGGCATGTTGATTTTTTTTCTTTTTATCAAAGATTGAATTTGGAATTTAAAAACTTCATCTTTGAAACTTCTAAAAAACCATCCGCGCAAGAAGTGACCAATATTGATCAAAACTCAAAAGAAGTACTCGGCACAGCCAGCTTTTTATTTCAAAATCGACTCTTAAACAAAGAATCAGTGAAGATCGCATTGGCCTGCGATTTAAGAGTCTCCTCTCAGAGAAAAGCTATTTTACACTGGTCACAATTTTTTTTGCCAGAACTTAAAAAATTAAAAACTGAATTTAAAATTGATCATTTCATAACATCCATTAATCTGACAGAATTTAAAGTTATTAATGCTTTTTTAAGACCTAGAAAAACTCAAGATTATCTACCAGTCTATGAACTGATAAAAAAATTTAATCTTGTCTCGATCCATGGTTTTCTTCCGTTTTTATTTCAAACAAATAAAAATATCTTTGTTTCTAATTACCAGCCCTCTGACAAAGAGGCCCTACTAATTTATATTAAAAAACAACTAACTAAGTATGACTTAGTTTCAGCTAACATTTCTGATCATTTAGAAAATACAATTCAAGATTCGCTGATTTATGCTTTTCAGAATTTCATCATTGCTAAAAACTCTAAAGGTGAAATTATTGGCTGCACACATCCGATTAATTCAAGTTTACTTCAGGATTATTTACCCCAAAAATATGATCAGCAATCAAACAACTTCAGGCAATTTTTAAAATTTGCCTCAATCCTTGGTTTTGCACGCACACTAACAAGACCATTTTCGCGAACACATAAAGAACAAACCCTCAGCTTTAAAGTTTTACATTTCTTATTTTTTGATCACGCCGAGGTCTTAAAATCGCTTATACATTTTACATATAAAAATTCAAAATTAAATGAATTTATTTTGTACGCTTATCAAGACAAACAATATGCAAGCAGGCCCCCCAAAGGATGTCTTTATTCAAAAACACCCTATGCTTTATTTGAAATTAAAAATCCTGAGGATTCTTCTCGGTTTTCTTCACTCAAAAATGTGAACAATTTTTATTTAGATTACCTTTGGTTTTAAACTTTAGTAAATACACTGACTACAGTCTCAAGACCTTGATTAGACAATGGGATTTGTTTCAGTAATTTTAATCGACCAAAATTAAAACTCCAACTTTTAGGATGTATAACGACCATCTTAAAGACTTGATCAATTTTTTCCAACTTTAATAAAGTACTCATAACTTGTCCCTGCTTGGATCTTTCACCATAAGGGGGATTAGTAATAACAACAGTTTCGATTTTGTTTTTAAAGATATCCAATGAACTCCAATCAAAGGTTTCGGAATCTATGCACTTAGCTTTGATTTCAATGGGGTAAAAATGCTCATTATAAATCTTAGAATTATGATTCAGTTTTAAAACTGTTTCAGCATTTTTATCAAAACCAATAAAATAATTTGAATTATTCGTTACCAACCAATGGAAATTTTTTCTCCAAGTGGCTGATTTGAACAATGCTGGACAATTTTTAAATTCAAAAAAAGAATATTTTCGATAAAAATTAGGAAGATTTTCTAAGTTTTTTTCAAAAAAAAATGTTCCTGATCCACAATAGGGATCTAAAAGAGCACTATTTTCTTTTGGTAATTCTGCTAATTTTAAAACTAAAGCCGCCAAATTTTCACGTAGTGGTGCTTCGCCCTGTTGTTCGCGATAGCCGCGAAAGTGCAAATGCGGGCCAGTTGTATCAAGACTTATAACAACTAGATCCTTATTGATTCGAATATAAATTGAATTTTGACTTGCATCATTCACTTTAATTTTTTTAGTCATTAAAACTTTAGTCATGCATTCTGTTAAATTTTTTTCATGAAAAAGTCTTGATTGAGAGGACTCGATCGACAAACTGACTTCTTGAGTGTTAAATAAAGTTTCA
Source organism: Pseudobdellovibrionaceae bacterium (assembly GCA_043765175.1). Lineage (GTDB taxonomy): Bacteria > Bdellovibrionota > Bdellovibrionia > Bdellovibrionales > Bdellovibrionaceae > Pseudobdellovibrio. The sequence continues at coordinate 71,867 of JAYUJM010000138.1, forward strand.
AATTTTATTTCAGTCATCTTTTTTTCAAATTGATCAAAGAATCGAGCTTGAAAAGAAGTGAGTCTTAGTAAAACTCTGTAGGCAATTTTACTAAAAAAATTTATTTGCAAACCTAAATGCAAATCTGTTTTAAATTGAATTCCGCCTTTAATGATTTCAAATTCAGGAAGTCCACAACGTGTCGGCATTCCATCTAAATCGATCATTTGAAACCAAAAACTTTCAAACTCTAAAAGGAGTTCTTTTTCAAAACCTATTGGACAGCTGACGAAAAATTCACTCATTAAAATCTCCAGTACAGATCAAAAAAGCCATAGTAGCCGTCTTTTGGTGAAACTTTCAAAGAGACAATGTTAGTCGTATTTATAGAGGCTTGCATATGAAATTGATCATAAATCCAAATGTACGACAAATATCCACCAAGTGATTTCGTATCAAAATTATAACTGGGCCCTATCAAAAAACGATCCCAATTAGATAAAATAAGCTCATAACCAGTTTGAAATGAGGTCGTTCCAAAAGTTTTAATAGCGACTTCATCGCCAGATCCTTCCCATTTGATCAGACTTAAACTTAAATAAACATGAGAAATTAAAGTATCCGTAGAAACAGAATCCCAAAATAAATTTAAATTAAGCGCAGCTTCATTTTTACTATTTAATTCTTTATTTTTTACTGCGGCATAGTTTAAACCAGCGGCCAAAGTTGTAGATTCCGAGTCAAAAAATTTATATTTAAAATTGCCGTTTGGGCCTGTTAAAATATTAAATGGCAAATAACTACCCACCATCAGATTATTTGTTAGACCATAATAAGCATTCCCTAAATAATTTATGAGCCATTCATTATCAAATAAAGATTGTGCTGTTTCTCCAATAAAAACACCTTGATACACTAGGGCTTTATATCTTGAAGAAACAGAAATTTCATTTTTTTTAACAAGCAAATCAGTTGTTCCGATGTAGTCTTCATTTTCGCTGAGCAGATTCAATCGTTTAATATAATCACCCTGCTGAATTAAATATCGACGTGCTTGTCTAATCAGTCGTAGTTTAAGACTATAACGTTGATTTTTCATTTTTTTAATTTGAGTCAGTTCAACATAGGCAAAAATTCCAATTTTAGCATTCTGAGAAATAACCGGTAAGATTTCTCCAATATTCCAATTCGAATGATCTGAAAAAGCAATCAGATTATGTTCGTCTTGAACGTAATCAATCACTGCCATGCTTGATGATTCTGATAAATTCTGAGCTTTTAATATTTGATTTAGACTAAATGTCCAAAAAATAAATATTAATATAATTTTTTTGGATGAATATTTAAACATAATAATGAAAAGATTAACGCAAATATTCCAATACTAAAAGCATAAAATATTCCCAGATGATCAGTCAAGTAACCAACTCCTAAATGCATAGCAACGACTGATAAACTTTGTAATGCCATGGCAAATGTAATAAATCGGCGCGCCTCAATTCCAGTTAAATCTGAAATATAGGATACACTCAATGGATAAAATGGAGCCATTGTTAAACCAACAAGAGTCAAAATAAATGGATGAAATTTAAGCCCTAAACCTAACAAAATGACCGAAGAAATGAGAGAAGCATTTAACTGGAATTTTAATGGTAAATTTATTTTTTTAAGAGCAAACAACAATCGCCCAGCAAGTAAAAACATGAAAAAAAATGTTACGTAGCGGCTTGATTCAGATAAATTCATATTAAACTGGGTCCGCATGTAAAGTGCTAATCGAGTCCCTATAAGAATTTCAGCCACTACATAAAAAGCAAAAAGTCCGCCTACAGTAGCTAAAGCGTATAAAGGAATTTTAGGAACAGAACGTTCTTCTTTATTTGTTGTTATTTTGTTTAGATTTACTTTGTTTTCGCTTATAAATACTAACTGAGATAAACAATAAACTAAACAAACTAAAGCTGTAATAAAAAAAGCAGCTCTCCATGAACCCGTTAAATTTGCTGAAGTTGATGCAAGAAGAGGTGCCGCAAAGCTAGCTAATCCATACATTGCATGCAAACCAGATAAAGCTCTCGATCTTTGATCAGCTTCAATATTTTCAGTTATTAAAAGATTTTGAGCCACTGCCATAAAACCGATGCTAGTTCCCAAAACATAACAACCAATTAAAAAAAAAGTAAAATTGTATGCCATGCCTATCATCACTAATGATGCAGACATCATTAAAACTGCTAAAAACAAAAGTTGAGATAGGCTTATTTTTTTTAATAGCAAAACTGTCAAATAACTAGAAATAAATGCTGCCATTGAAGTCGTTGCGAAGCTCCAAGAGCCCATTGTATGGTTTAAATTAAAATATTTTAAAACCTCGGGAAACAACGGACCACGAATATTATCAGCAAGGCCTAATATAAATAAACTAAAAAAAGAAAATACTATGGCCCATTGTGATATCGGTAGTTGAATTTGAAATTTTTGAGCTTTATTAAACATATCAAGCTAGCCTATTACAACCCTCTTGATAAATAAAGAACTAAGTCAAATCGATCAAATAATAAATTCTAATAGACAGTTCATTATTTTTAGCAAAAAATATGAAAATGAAAATCCTAGTCATCCGCTTTTCTAGCATAGGTGATGTTGCACAAGCGCTCAGTATTCCTAGAGCCATTAAACATCAATATCCTGATGCTGAAATACACTTTCTTACAAAATTGCAAATGAGTGAACTCTGCGTTAACCATCCATTAATTAATAAACTTTGGTTGATTAATTCAGAACAGGGATTTAAAAATCTTTGGACTGTATTAACGCAACTAAGAAAAGAAAAATTTAACATTATTTACGACAGTCACAATAATTTAAGATCAAATTTTTTCTACTTTTT
>JAYUJM010000139.1:0-1632 GCA_043765175.1 Pseudobdellovibrionaceae bacterium
AATCACATCTGCACCTAAGGCTCCACAGGGCTTAAAAATGCAGTCTGAAAACTGCAGGCTCATCATTTTCATTAATCCTAAAATATCTGGATGAGTTAATCCCTTGTCTTGAAGTGCTCTAACCCAAGCCTTCATTGATAGTAAAAATTGATCACAATTTTGATCCTTAAAGCTTTGCGCTACCTCATCACTCAGTTTAATTAAATCACGGCAATGCTTGCGATCTAAGTTTTGCAAATGCTCGTGAGTTTTAACTTTTAACCCGGTAGAAAAAATGAGGACTTCATACTTTTTAAAGGGCCACAACATTGATTGAACAACGGCTGATTGATCATTTTTAAAAACTGATAGTCCGCTGTTAATCTGTATGAGTAAATCAGCTCCGCTGGGCTTGATCGATTGATTTTCAGAAAACAGATCTAAGTAATCCCGATAGATCTCTAAATGCTGATTTTTAGCTAAAGGCCATGACTGTTTTTGAACTTTCAGCCATGCATAAATAAATTCAGCTGTAGATTGACCAAAACCACCAACACCGTAACTGTTTCTAAGAAATAGATTTTCAATTTTTTGATTTTTTAATTTAAGATATATTCCTGCTGCACTTTCAGGGTGAATATTAATTTTTTCAAAATTATATTTTTGAATCTCAGAAAATTCAAAATAGGGCTTTGTCGCCATTGTGATGGCTGATCCACCTTCTAAAACTGCATACTCACCAGATAAAAATGTTTTACCGGCTATTTGCAAAATCTAAGTCTCACTTTTTCGTCGAAGATCGTTCAGAACTTCAACAGCATTAGTTAACGAGATTCGTTTTCGAAGTGATAAAATTTCTTCTAATTTTTTCACCATGAATGGCATTTCAGTGTCTGTGGCACCTGCTCCTAAAGATAAGTTCTTAATGTGCAGCTTCATATGACCTTCGATTATACCAACTGTTGTCAAAGCACGGAGTGCTCCAAGGTTTTGTACTAATCCCACAGCAGCCATAACACGTGACAACTCTGATGCCGATTTAACATTTAGAATTTTAAGACCTAGCTTTGCCATAGGATGAAGTGCAGTGACTCCACCCACTGTGCCTACAACGATCGGTGCAATCAGTTCTCCAACTAGCTTATGACCAGCCTGAGGATGCAAATCTGAATTATATTGCACACGCCATTTTGTGATTGATTTATAGCGCCCAGTTGAAGCAGCGAAGGCATGAAGTCCCGCTTCGACTGCTCGCCAGTCATTACCTGTCGCAATCAAAATCGGATCGATTCCGTTAAGTACACCTTTGTTATTTGTCGCTGCTCTGTAGGGATCCAGTTCTGCGAACCTTGAAGCCTCTTCAATTTTTTGGGCTAAATCTAAATCGATGTTATTAAGGATCACTACAGCTTTTGTTAACTTTGTATCAACCAGATTTGAAAGAATGCACATTGTGACTTTTTCAGAAGTGTATTCTTGCAGTGGAGTTTTTAAAAACTCACACACTTGATTGATAATATTTGCACCCATAGCATCACACGGATTCATATGCACATGGACAACGCCCATGAAACCTTCATCTTCACGATCAATGATACGAACTTTAATATCTGTCACACCGCCACCACGGGTGACTAAACCGAAGGCTACTTC
>JAYUJM010000140.1:0-15170 GCA_043765175.1 Pseudobdellovibrionaceae bacterium
CGAATATCCACGCATATCTCCTACCGTCAGAATTAATCGCCGCAGACCACTCCCAGATAATATTATTGATCCCCATATCGGGCATCACGAATCGTACTCCGTTTACATCTGCTAGTTTTTGATCGTACACAGTTGGCAATCGCCATTTGACTGTGGGGCTTGATGCCCGATTCAAACCTGCTTTTCCCGCGTTATCTATACTGCCGTCAGTAGTTGTAAAGTTAACATTACCATCTTCAAAACAGGCGCTAACAGCAAGCCCCGCGGTATTCTGATAAGTGGCATTGTCGCAGTAATTATTAGGGTCAGCTTCTGCTGTGGGGTTACCGGAAATATTATTACTGCCGCTGGCTTTACACCAATTTAAACTGCTGGAAACGGCACTACTCCAAAGTAATTTTGTACGTTGATCTTGCCATACTTCGCGGCCCCGACCGCTGGCGATATTGGCCGTGCGGCTGACTAATTTCCATTGTCCCTGGCCAGCATTGCCTGCTGTGGTGCCGTCCCATGTTGCATTGGCAGCAATAGTACCGTTAGCTGCGCAATCAGCAATTCTAGCAGCCACTGTTGATTGTGATGTACCACAGGTATTCACTCCCCAACCAGTGCGATTGACATAAGTAACGCTTCCGCCTACAAAGCCATCATCATCTTTTAGAATTTTAGGTACAGCCCTGTAACCAGGGTCAGCATTGGTGTAATCCACACCTGCATTTGTAACTGCTTCGGTTTGTAATGATATTTGTGTTGTTGTTTTGTTGCGGTGTTCGTTTGAGGCCATGTTAACTACACCACCAACGTATGATCCTGTGACGCCGAATATTGTAATTCCACTTTGTATGTTTGCTGCCAATAAATTGGGTTCGTAAATACCCTTGTTCGTGTCTTTCATCACGCAACTTCCAGCGAAATCATTCATACATTCAGGTAGCTTAGATGAAAATTCTTTTATATATACTGCTGAATTTTCACCGAAAGGACTACAGCCTTGTAAAGAAAACAAAAAAATAAAGAATTTCAAAAAAGTAATTTTTTTCATATGGCTTAAATCGGATGTAATGACACAACACTTAAACATTTTTGTTGTTACACAGCGATTTCGATTTAATTTTCGGTTCAAAAAAAGACAATTTCGAGTTAACTTAAAAAAATTTATAGAGCGTCTCATTTTGGCTCAAAATTCGCTATCAATAAAACATGAAACTTTTAATTACTTTCTTGTGCTTAAGCTTTGCTGCTAGTGCACAAAAGTCTGATGTCCAAAATACTTCTACAGAACGCATTTATTGCACTTCTGATGGTGTAAAATACAAATTAGGAAGTAGTACTTCAAGAAATATCACAGAACTTAGTGTTATTGGCAAAGGGCTGTTTGAAGGCTTACCATCAACTTTTGAACCTAATGATTTAGTTCCGGTTGAAACAAAATATGTGACACCTTTATTTCAAGAAAATTTAAAACTAACTGGTGAAAATTTATTTTACGAAAAGAAACTAATGAAGCTGTTGCTAAAATGCTTGAAGTGGCTTGGAAAAATAAAATAGATTTATTTATTCATTCAACGTATCGGTCTTTTCATTCACAGTGTTATATATTCAGTAAAAATTTAACAAAAGAAATTGAGACAAAAAAACTGATTTTTTAAAAAGTATAGAAAGTTTAAATGCCAGATCAGCTCAGCCCGGACAAAGTGAACATCAATTAGGAACGACTTTAGATTTAGTGACATTTCTTCCTCAGCATGAAAAGCCAGAAAAAAATTCTTGGGTTATGCTTTAGAATATGAAATGCAAGCTACACCTGCTTTTCAGTGGTTGTTTAAAAATGCAGCTTTTTTTGGATTTGTACTTAGCTACCCTGTCGAAAATGATTCTAGGCCAGAATTAGTTAATTCTAAATCGGGTTATATTTTTGAGCCTTGGCACTGGCGTTATATCGGAGAAAAACAAGCTCAAAATTTCAAAAAATGCCCAGGAATCGTCTTAAAGCAGTACTTACAAGCTGTGTCTAAAAACCCTCAGTTTAGCTGTAGACAGAGCACAAAAACAATAATTTCTCAACGCCGTTTTAACTAAAAAAACCCTTTACACCGAAAAAAATAATTCTATACTCAACCCATCAAAGAACAACAACCCTAACAAAGGAGACCCTATGAAATTATTTATCGTATTAACAATCGCATCGTCTTTTGCTTTTGCTAATCCAACAGCTGCTGTTGAAGCAACTAAAACTGCTGCAACTGAAGTTAAAGCTTCTGCAATGAATAAAGTTGATGCTGCTAAAACTGCAACAGCTGAAAAAGTTGAAGGTATGAAAGCTTCTGGACATGCAATGAAAGCTAAAGGTCATGACATGAAAGCTAAAGCAACTGCTAAAGTTGATGCTGCTGCAACTGCAACTAAAGCTGTAGAAGAAGCTCCTAAGAAGTAATTAGTTCCAATGACCCAGTCTTACAACTTCGGTTGTAAGACTGACGTTTTTTTGATTTTGCACAGTTTTTTGCACATGTAAAATCAAGTTCCAAGTATCTATCGCTGTCGACTGTCCTAAGTTCACAATAAAATTTGCATGTTTTTCAGAAACCTGTGCATCTCCAATACGAAATCCTTTTAAACCACATTGATCAATCAACTGAGCCGCTTTCAAACCTTCGGGATTTTTAAAGACTGAACCACAACTGGGTTTATCTAATGGTTGCTTTGATAAACGAGTTCGATTGGCTAATTTTACTTTTTCTAAAATACTTTCATCGATTTCTAGAGGCCATGAAATTTTAACTTTACTTACTATTCCAGGTTGCCAACCCGTTGTATGTCTATAAACACAAGTTAAATCTTTTTTGCGAAATACTTTAACTTGTCCCGAAAAATCAATCACTTCAATTTCATCAACAAAATCCATAAATTCTCGTGGAGTAAATGATTCGGTAACTCCTGCATTCATAACAACGCCACCGCCAATATCGCCTGGAAGTCCTGCTAAAAATAATGCAGGTGCTAATTTATTTTTTAAAAAAATTTTCAATAACTCAGATTTTGCAGCACCAGCTTCAATTTCAATTTGTAATCTATTGTTTATGGCTGCTGTTGAAAATTTTTTAAAGTATTTTAAACAAATTGTTAAACCTTGAACACCAAGATCTGAAACCAAAACGTTTGATCCGCCACCCAATACGCATACGGATAAATTATTTTTAAACGCATACTTTACGGCTTCAATTAACTCGTCTTCTGATTGCGGCAAACAAAAAAATTCAGCTTTGCCACCAATAAGCCATGAAGTATAAGGGGCTAATTCAATTTGACTTAAGATGTTCAAGGACATTCATTCCTAATTTCCAGCCATCACCGGCCCCTAGGGTTAAAAATACGTCACCCTTTTTTAATATTTTTAAAATTTGTTCACTTTGAGAATTTGATTTATCACACAAAATACTGTTTTGATGATTCAATTCTTGTAATAATTTTTCTGAAGTTATTCCAGGAATTGGAGTTTCTCCTGCGGGATAAATGTCAGCTAAAAATAAAACGTCAGCTTGAGCAAAGCAGGTCTTAAATTCAGACCAACAGTGCTGTGTTCTTGAGTAACGATGTGGTTGAAAATAGACAACGAGTCTATTTTTTTCAAATTTTTCTTTAAAGGCCTGCAATGTAGCCCGGACTTCAGTGGGGTGATGGCCATAATCATCATAAACTAAAATTTCGCGAGCGATTCCTTTGTAATGAAATCTTCGATCAACGCCTTCAAATTTTTTTAAACCACGAGCACAATTATCAAAATCAATTCCTGCTGCAAGTCCAACAGCAATTGAAGCTAAGCTGTTTAAAGCATTGTGCGTTCCAGGAATGTTTAATTCAAAATGACCTAACAGAATTTTTTCAACCCTGCTTTGTTCTTTTGAAATTATTCGACGATGAACACTGTAGTGCCCTTTTTCACCTGATAAAATAAAATCATTATTTTCTGAAAACCCATAAAATAAAATTCGCTTATTGTAGTCTTCAAATAAATTTTTTATTGTTAAATCATCACCACAGGCAACAATAAGGCCGTAAAATGGAACACGATATGAAAAATCTAAAAATGCTTTTTTTAAATTTTCAAAAGTTTTAAAATGATCCATATGATCTGAATCAATATTGGTAATGACAGCAATTTCAGGGGACAATTTATTAAAACTTCCGTCACTTTCATCGGCTTCTGCAATCAGCCATTCACCTTTACCTAATAAGGCTGTTGATTTAATTTTTTCAAACCGGCCCCCGACAACTATTGTTGGTTCTAAGTTAGCTTCTAAAAAAATCGATGAGATCAGACTTGTTGTTGTTGTTTTCCCATGAGTTCCTGCGACTGCAATGCCACGTCGTAATCGCATAATTTCTGCAAGGGCTTCGGCTCGCGGGATTAATGGTATATTTTGACTTCTTGCTAAACGAATTTCAGGATTTATGAATGGAATAGCGCTTGAATACACAACGACATCCGCAGTTCCAACATTTTCAGCAAAATGACCTTTGAAAACTTTTATTCCAAGCTGTTTTAATCTTTCTGTATTTGCATTTTCACCAGAGTCTGATCCAGTCACAACTGAACCCATATTATGTAATAACTCTGCTAAACCACACATTCCTATGCCGCCTATACCAATAAAATGAAAACTGGCTTTATCTAATTTCATAATTAACTCTTTTTATCTTTTACTGACTGTAAAATGTCTTCTGCTATTCGATTAGCAGCACCAATTTTAACGATAGTTTTTAGCTGTTGTGACATTTGATTTAATAATTGAGGATCATTCATTAATTTATTAATAATATTAAAAAAATCATTTTGATTAAAATCTTTTTGCAAAATCATAAAACCAGCATTTTGACTAACTAGTGCCTCAGCATTTCTCTCTTGATGACTGTCTGCTGCAGGTATGGGTATGATAATAGGAACTAAACCATAAACGGCAGCTTCAGCCAAAGTGCTTGCGCCACCACGACAAAACAAAAGGTCTGATTTTAAATAATATTCGGGCATGTTGTAAATATAATCGAAAACTTCAACATTTTCTAAATTTTGATACCTATCTTTGATTCGTTGAAAATCTTTTGGACCTGTTTGATGAATGATTTTAATTTTATTTTGCAAGTCTGGATGATCAATAATGAACTGACTTAATTGATCATTTAGAAACTGCGAGCCTTGACTGCCACCAAAACATAGAATTGTAAAAAAAGTTTTCAAAGCTGGTTTAAGACTTGTCATTTTTTCAATTTCTGATCTAAGTGGCATACCAAGAACTAAATTTTTTTTAGAACCTAGATGTTTTTGAGCCTCGCTAAATACTAAATAAGATTTTTCAACATGTTTCGAAATTAATCGATTAGCCATTCCAGGATGAGCATTAGGTTCCCAAAAAGCTATTTGAAATTTAGAAAATTTTGATAACAAAACAGCAGCCAACATCATAGGACCTGAAGCATAACCACCAACTCCAAGAACAAAATCAGGTCTATGTTTTAATAAAATAATTAATGATTGAAAAATTCCAATTGGAATTTTTACTAATGAAAAAAGCTTTTTTATTTTTTGACCTTGAATATTCATTTGACCACTTTTTATCAATAGTAATGGAAACTTTGTAAGGGCTAAAATTTTTTTTTCCAAACCCTGATCTGTTCCTATAAATAGGACTGAACTTGTTTGATTCTTTTCAATCAAAGCCTGAGCAATTGCTAAAGCTGGATAAATGTGTCCGCCAGTACCACCACCAGCAATAATTAATTTCATGTTTCTGACATCTCGATGTTGAGTAAAATACCAAACATAAAACTAAATATGATTAAAGAACTTCCACCATAACTTAAAAATGGCATTGTTAATCCTTTAGTTGGTAGCAATCCCGTTGCTACTCCCATATTAATAAAAACTGAGACAGCAAAAGTAGTTGTTAACCCCGTAGCTACAATTTTATAAAAATGATCTTTACTTTGAATGGCAAGCTTGTAACCACGAAATACGACAAATGCAAAAAGAGCCAAAAGCATAAACACTCCTAAAAATCCAAGCTCTTCACCAAAAACAGCCATTGTAAAATCAGTGTGTGCTTCTGGCAAAAAGAAAAGTTTTCCTTGTCCCTGTCCAAGGCCTTGCCCTGTTAATCCGCCAGAATGAAATGACAGCATACTTTGAATAACTTGAAATCCTTTTTGTGCTGGATCCGACCATGGATCTAAAAATGCTTGCAATCTTGCCTTACGGTAGGGAACATTCCAAATCATAAAATAAAGCACAGGTAAACTTGCTAGCACCATTGCTCCGACCCATTTTAAATTCAAACCTTGAATATAAAGCAGCGCTAAAAACACCAAACTAATTATTACAACGCTTCCAAAGTCAGGTTGTTTCAATAGGGTTAATAGTGGCAATACAAACATTAATGCTATCCACGGCCATTTTATTTTTTGAAAAATATTATCTTTTCGACAAGCTACAGCTGCAAAAAAAAAGCTAAAAGAAATTTTTAATAATTCTGAAGGTTCAAATCGAAATGAAAATGGCAAGTTCAGCCAACGTTGCGCACCTCCGACTTTAACACCTAATCCAGGAATAAATGTTGCGACTACTAGCAAAAACGAAAATATCCACAAAAACCATCCCCATGATTTTATTTTTTCTAAAGGAAGCTGTGTGGCTACAAACAATACAACTAAACTTAAAAATGTAAATAAAACTTGTTTTTTAAAAAAAAAGAGTCCATCTGAATAGGACTCGATCGCAAAAATATAACTTGAACTATAAACTTGAACTAAACCAATACCCAAAAGTGTAAAAACAGATAAAAACAAACTCGAAGATAAAAATTTTGATCTCATATCCCTATTGGATCATGATTACTTAAATTTTTGAACGATTTCTTTAAAATAATTTCCACGCTCTTCATATCCATCAAACATATCAAAACTTGAACAAGCCGGTGATAATAGAACAGTGTCTGCAATCCTCGACTTTTGGTAAGCTATTAAGACAGCCTCTTCAAATGTACCGATCAAATAAGTTTCGCAGAAATCACCAAGATCACGATTGATTCGTTCCTTAGCTTCTCCAACCAAGATGAGGGTCTTTACTTTACGACGAATCATATTAGCAAGGGGTTCATAATTTAAATTTGTGTCTTTACCACCTGCAATTAAAATAACATTTTCATCGAAGCAATCTAAGGCTCGAATAACTGCGTGTACGTTGGTTGCTTTTGAATCGTTATAGAATAAAACTCCACCCACTTTTCGAACATATTCCAGTCGATGTTTAAGACCGATAAACTGATCAATGGTCTTTTGAATAGCTTCATGAGTGGCTCCATACTCACGAGCTAAAAGCATCGCTGACATCAAATTTTCAATTGAGTGCTTACCTTTAAGTTTAATATTTTTAATACTAAAAGTTTCAATTTCTGGCCCTGTTCGAACTTTAATTTCTGAACCAATATTGACAGCTCCACCAATATTCATAATTTGCGGTTCTAAAGCTGGTTTTCTAGAAAAATAAAATATTCGCCCACGTTGAACAGCTGGATCACGTGCTAATTCAACAACTGCGTTATCATCAGCATTTAAAATAGAAGTAGTGGCTTGATTTGTATTTTTAAACACTTTTCGTTTAGCATTAACGTAATCTTCCATTGTTCGATAACGATCAAGATGATTTTCCGCTAAATTACAAAAAATAATATTTGCTGGTGCAAAATTCACACAATGTTCAAGCATAAATCCTGAGACTTCAGCCAGAACAACTTTTGCTTTTTTGTCTTCTAATAAATAACTTGTGATTGGATTTTTATTTGAACCGCCAACCCATACATCAACTTGGCTTTCTTTCAGCATCATTTCAATAAGATGAGCTACAGTTGTTTTACCGTTCGTTCCAGTAATAGCTACAATAGGTTCTTTAATAAACTGCGAAGAAAACTCAAACTCGCCAGTTATTTTAACACCCTGTTGACGAGCATATTCAAATATTTTTAAATGCGGAGCGACTCCAGGAGACAAAATAACTAAATCTTGCGACAGAAATGTTTTCGGAGAATGTGATCCTAATTCAAACTTAATGTTCGTATATCCATCTAACAAATCCAACTGTGAAGATAATTCTGGTTTTGATTTATGATCTGTGACAGTCACAAGGGCTTCATGTTTTGTTAAAAATTTTGCTAAAACAACTCCTGTTTTACCAAGACCTACAATGAGAATTTTTTTATCTTTTAATTCAGAAACTTCTTTCCACATAACCAATCCTTACTTTAAAAAAGAACACATTCAAAAAAATAAATTATTTCATTAACGTAATTTTAACGATGCCACACTTAAAACGGCTAACAAAAAAGCCACAATCCAAAAACGCACAATAATTTTTGTTTCAGACAAACCTTGTAATTCAAAATGATGATGAATTGGCGCCATTCTAAAAATACGTTTTCCCGTGAGTTTAAAAGAAGCTACTTGCAAAATGACAGAAACAGCTTCCACAACAAATAAACCACCCAGTAAGACCATTAAAATTTCATTTTTTGTTAACACTGCGAGCGTACCTAAAAAACCACCTAAAGATAAACTTCCCACATCACCCATAAACATCTGAGCAGGATAGGCATTGAACCATAAAAAACCGAGACAACCACCTATAATGGCCCCAGCAAATGGAGTCAGTTCTCCGGCTCCGTGCACATAGGGAATTTGCAAATAAGTAGATATAGTAGAATGTCCAGCGATATAAGAAAATAAAGCTAAAGTTGCACCGGACACAACGATTGGAACGATTGCTAAGCCATCCAATCCGTCGGTGAAATTAACAGCATTCGCAGTGCCTACTATGACTACTGAACCTGCAAGAATATAAAAATAACCTAAATCAAAAACCCATTGTTTAATAAATGGAAAACTAATTGTCGTTGAAAAATTGAAGTATTGAATCAATACATACAAAGTAGCTGCAGAAAAAAGAAATTCACAAAAAAGTCTGATTTTTCCAGACAATCCTTTGGTGTTTTTTTTGGAAACTTTTAAATAATCATCAACAAAGCCAACAAGACCAAATGACCAAGTTATAAATAAAGCCGCAATAACTAAAGGATTTTTTAAATCAAGCCAACACAAAGCAGGTATAAGTGAAGTTAATAAAACAAGCCAACCACCCATTGTTGGTGTTCCTGCTTTTTTTTTGTGTGTAGCAGGTCCATCATCACGTATGGATTGTCCAAATGAAAATAATTTTAATTTTTCAATAAAATAAGGGCCCCAGATTAAACAAAGAAAAAAACTTGTAAAAAAAGAAATAAAAGTTCGAAAAGTAATATAACGAAAAACATTTAAAATGGCGAATTGATCTGCCATTGAATAGAGCCAGTGGTATAACATATTTTCATACCCTAGCACAAAGTCTTGCAAAAGATCAACAAAAACTTTATAAATATCTGAAATTTAAGGATATTTATGAAAAAAATGGACACTCGAAAATCAGAGTTAAAGACCTTCAAATTAGGGGAAAAAACCACCAATTACGATCTTAACTATTCGGCAAAATACCTAGAGGCTTTTAATAACAAAAATCCTCGGTCTGTTGCATGGACAACATTTGTTTGTACTGAATTTACATCACTTTGTCCAAAAACAGGCCAACCTGATTTTGCTAAAATATTTATAAATTATATTGCCGATGCAAAAATGGTTGAAAGCAAATCTCTAAAAATTTATCTCTATAGTTTTAGAAACCATGGAGATTTTCATGAGGACTGTATTCAAACTATTTGCAACGACTTGGTTAAATTAATGAAACCAAAATACATCGAAGTCATTGGTGAATTTACTCCGCGCGGAGGTATAGCCATATTTCCTTTTGCTTCTGCTTCTAACGGAAAAAAAGAATTTAAAAAAATTCATCATGAACGAATGATTGGTTATGCACCAGGTAAGTACAGTTGTGACTTAGGAAAAGTCTATTAATTTTATTGCTTATTTTTCCAATGAAGTGGTTCGCAAAGCTGAACAAAACGTTCAGTTCGAATTCCACGAGATCCTTTAATTAAAATAAAATCATTAGGCTGCAAGGTTTCCAAAAAAATATTTTTCAAATTGTCAGTTAATTCAGTATCACAATTTGCGAACTCAACAAGACTTATTTCCATAAAGCCTTTATAAAAATCTTGATAATTTTCACCAATAAAAAAAACTTTATCATACTTTTCCCGAGCTACTAATTGACCTAACTCAAAATGAAGTTGATTTGAAAGCTCTCCTAATTCACGCATTTGTCCAAACACTGCTATTTTTCTGCTTTTTAGTGAAAGCGAACTGACTGTATCCAGCAGCGCTTTCATACTGTCAATATTTGCATTATAACCATCAAATAAAAGTGTCATTTTATTTTGTGTATAAATTATTTCATTTCTTCCCCAATTGGATTTGCACAGCTTTAAACTGTTCCAAATTAATTCGGGACTCATTCCACTAGCATAGGCAATAGTACTTGCAGCCATTAAATTCACTACATTGTGTTTTCCTAAAATGGGAACATGTGCCAAGCCAGGAATGCCAGCAATCGAACCTGAAATAGAAAGCCCTTTTTCATTAATTTCATCTAATCTAAAAAAAACATCAGCATGAATATTTTTTTCAGAAAATGACAGCATTCTTCCTGCTGGAAATTTTTTTGCAGAAGGATACATCATATCAAATGTTAAATCCTGATCTTGATTAAAAATTCGAACGGTTGTTTCATCTGAAAATTCATAAATTTCATTTTTTGCTTGTGCAATTTTTTGTATTGAACCAAAAAATTCAATATGCGCTGTGCCCACCATAGTACAAACAACAATATGTGGCCTTGCAATTTCTACGAGCCTTTGAATTTCTCCGAAATGATTCATACCCATTTCTATAACTGCAAAACGATGATCAGAATTCATTCCTAGCAGTGTTAATGGCACACCCCAATGATTATTAAAACTTCCATGACTGAAATGAGTTTTATTGAGTTGACTTAATAAAGTAGAAGTCATTTCCTTTGTTGTTGTTTTTCCATTGGAACCAGTGATTCCAATAATTTTTACATTCAATGTTTGACGGTATTCTGTTGCAAAATCTTGTAAGGCTTTTAAAGAATTTTTAACTAATAAAATACTCACTTCATTTTTTAAATTCTGAAATTTTTCATCAATCCGATCTACAATTAATAACCCAGCACCAGCAAGGACTGCTTGATCTAAATAATCATGGGCATCAAATTGATCTCCTTTTAAAGCTATGAATATTTGATGAGTTAAATTTTTCCGAGTATCTGTTCCCACTTTTGAAAATTCAGTTAAATGTTTTGAAATAAGCTTTCCGTGGGTCCATTTTTGAATTTGATCAAGAGTCCATTGAAATTGTTGAGAGTGCTGAGTTTCAGCCATGATGAAGCCTTCCGGTAATCTTTATAGCTATTTCTGAATCACTAAAATGTATTTTTTCAGTGCCGATGATTTGATAATCTTCATGACCTTTTCCTGCGATCAAAATAATATCATCTTTGCAAGCTAAAGTAATTGCTTTATGAATGGCTTCTTCACGATCGAAAATACAAAAATAATTTTTAAAATGATGAGGTACACCAACTTTAATTTGTTGTATAATTAAATCTGGATTCTCAGTGCGTGGATTATCAGATGTAATAATCACAGTTTGACTTAAATCACAGGCAATTTCAGCCATCAAAGGCCTTTTTGTTTGATCACGATCCCCACCACAGCCAAAAACAGTTATAATTTGACCAGCTGATTGGGTTTCTTTTTTAATTTTTTGAATTGATTCTAAAGTATTTTTTAATGCATCAGGAGTATGCGCATAATCAACAAAAATAATTTGATTGAGTTCGTTGTCTATTTTTTCTAAACGACCAGGAATGCCTTTAAAAGATTCTAATGCTTTTTTAGAGTCTGCTAATGGTATTCCAGCAGTTAATGCAGCAACTATACTGGCCACTGCATTATAAACAGTATGAATTCCAGGAATCATTAATTTGAATTGCATATTTTCAATAGGCGTTTTTAATTCAAAAAAAGTTTCATTAAAAGTCATTTTTAATATTTTAAACTGAAAATCACTTTCGCTTTGTCCGTAAGACCAGATGATGGCTCGGTCTGAAATTTTCAATTTTCTACCGTAATCATCATCTACATTTATAACTGCAAAAAGATTATTTTTTCGACTACTCCATAGTAAATCAGTAAATAGTTTTTGTTTGGCTAAAAAATAATTTTGTATATTTTTGTGATAATCTAAATGATCTAATGTTAAATTTGTAAATATAACCGTATTAAAATCCACGCTGTCTGTTCGGTTTTGATCTAATGCGTGTGATGAAACTTCAAGTGCTGCAGCAAAAGCCTGACAGGCGACAAAATCTTTTAACCGCGATTGCAAAGTTACTGGATCGGGTGTTGTCATCTGCGATTGCCAGATTTTTTCATCAATACGGTGATTCACAGTACCCATCACACCAATCTTTTTATTCGCGTCTTTTAAAATATGTTCTAACAAATAAGTAATTGACGTTTTACCATTTGTTCCTGTGACTCCAAAAATAAATAGCTTTTCAGAGGGTCTTTGGTAAAATTCAGCTGCTAAAGAATCAAGAATGCTTCTTGATTCTTTGACTTGAAAAACTGTTCCACTAAAACTTTTTGGAATCTGATCAGTGAGTTCAACAATAAGGATTTTTGCTTTATGCTCAACGGCTTCATTTAAAAATTGATGGCCATCAGTTTTAGATCCCCTAATTGCCACAAAAATTGAATCAGGAATAACTTTTTGAGCTTCAAAAAAAATACCCGTAATTTCAAATTCATTTGAATCTATAGTTAATCCATAAACTTGAGCTTTAACCAGATCCATCATTGAAAATAATTGATGAAGTTTCATAGGAATCAGCTTATGCTATTTTTCAAATATATGCAAAAGACGATTAAATACTTAGACGATATTTCACATTTTAATGACCCAGAAACATACTGGGTTTTTTTATTTCATGGCTTCGGAGCGGATGCTTCTGATTTAAAAGATTTATCTCATATAATGACGCCAGAAAAGAAAAAAATAAACTGGGTTTTTCCAGAAGGTATTTATTCTGTTCCAATAGGACCAATGATGTCGGGTCGTGCCTGGTGGCCATTAACAATGTCACAATTGCCTTCTGACTGGACTGAATACAGCCCCGATAATTTAGAAATTTTAAAAACTGCGCTGTGGAAACTGATTGAATCTTTTCGAATACCCTGGGCCAAAATTATTTTAGGTGGCTTTTCCCAAGGTGCAATGCTTGCAACTGAGCTCTATTTATCGGCTCCTGAAAAACCAGCAGGGCTAATGTCTCTGTCTGGAAGTTTGATTCGCAAATCCGCTTGGTCAGATTACTGCCGAAATCGAACTCAATCAAAAGTTTTTTTATCCCATGGAGAACAAGATCAAGTCTTACCTTCAAGTGGGACACATAAATTAATCCAGTTATTTAAATTTAATAATATCGAATGCCAAGTCAGTTCTTTTCGCGGAGGCCATGAAATTCCTATGACGGCAATTTTAAAAGCGAAAGATTATCTAGCACAGCTTTAATTATTCTTTAAAATAAATTTGCATTTGTCGATTTGAATCTAAGGCTTCACCAGCTTCAGGAATAGTTTTTAATATTCGGCCATAGTTTCCAGTAAATTTTAATTTTATATTTTGCTGTGATGCTTTATCTAATGCTTCACGAAGTGAGAGCTGCACTAAATCTGGTGCTGCTGTTGTCACTTCTGACAAATTCATTAAATCTTGAAGTACATAGGATCGCTTTTCATTTTTTATGGTTTCAGTTACACTATTTTTATTTTCTAGATTTTGATCTTTATTTTTATTTTCTAAATCAGGAACTAAGTCTGTTAAGATCTTCTCTGTCGGCAAAGCACCATCTTTTCGCATGATATATGAAGCGATGCTTGAAAAAAGAGGAGCAGCAACTACAGAACCGTAATAACCATTCTTTTTAGGATAATCAACAGCTATATAAATAACATATTGAGGATCATTTGCAGGAACAAAACCCGCAAAACTTGCAATATAGCCATTTTTTAAATAACCTCGGCTTTGCGAATTAATTTTTTGAGCTGTACCCGTTTTCCCAGCAACTTTAAACCCAGCAATATGAGCTGAAAATCCAGTTCCCTTTTCAGACACAACAGACTCGAGCATATTTTTTATTTGCTGAGCGACTTCGTCAGAAATTATTTTTTTAGATTCTCTGTTTTTTTTATGGACTTGTTTTAACTCTAGAGCTGTCTTTGGAAGATCTTCACTGCTTGAAATATTTTCAACAATATAGGGTGTATTTAAATATCCACCATTGGCGATTGCAGCATAAGCATTGGCCATTTGAAGTGGCGTTGCTGTCATGCCTTGCCCGAATGAGACATTTGCTAAAAGATGATCGCTCCAATTGGCGTTTACTAATATTCCTTTAGCTTCACCGGGCATATCAACATTTGATCGCTGACCAAAACCAAAAAGCTGAAGCGCACTTCTAACATTTTCTTCACCCAACTTTAAGGCAATCTTACTTGTACCAATATTTGACGAATACATTAAAACATCACTAACACTGATATTTCCCTTTGCGTGATCTTTTTCAGCTTCTCGGATAATTCGTTTACCAATTTTAAATTGTCCATTTTCACAAAATATAGGACTTTCTGGAGTTAGAATTTTTTTTTGTAAAGCCTGAGCAATAATAAATGTTTTCAGCGTACTTCCTGGTTCAAAAGTATCTGTCACTGATTTATTACGACGGCTATTTACTGATGCTGAATAGGGACTGTTTAAATCATAATGAGGAAGACTGACTACAGAACGTATGGCAGAAGTTTTTGCATCTAAAACCACTGCATAAGCCCCATCAGCTTCATATTTTTTAATAGCCTGTTGAAGCTCAGTTTCAACAAAATATTGCAAGTCAGAATCGACTGTTAATCGAATCGTTTTACCTTGTGGAGTTTCTTTAAAAATCATTCCATCCTGAACTATTGGTCGCCCTTTAGCATCCTTCATTAAAGTTACTTTTTTAGTCTCACCACGTAATTCTTTATCGTAAAAAAGTTCAATTCCTTCTAAGC
>JAYUJM010000141.1:0-72657 GCA_043765175.1 Pseudobdellovibrionaceae bacterium
CGAAGAAAAAATAAAAAAACTTTCTCCTACAAAAAATTATAAATTTATTTAGTTTTTTACTGCTGTATGATTCGTCACAATAAAGAAATAAAAAATATATTATTTTGATGACACAAAACTGACTCCAGTTAATTATCCCTTAAAGTTTTACGGCTTTCACAATTTCAACTAGCGTGGGCTAGTGAGGGGGAAATTAATGAAAAAAACCGTTTTAGATTTTCAGTCTATCAAGAATGTTTTGCTTTCACAAAAAAGTGAAATACTGAATCGAGATCATGAATTTAAATTGACTCAAGCAACAACAGAAAAATTTTCTGATGAAGCCGATTCTACATCACAAGAATTATCAAATAATGTTTCCATTAGATTACATGAACGCGAACGTAAATCTTTATTTATGATTGATAAAGCCTTAGCAAAATTTGTGGATAAAACATATGGCCTGTGTGAATCTTGTAGTGATGATATTGAGCCTAAGCGCTTACACGCTAGACCGCTAGCAAGTCTTTGCATTGCTTGTATGGAAGAATCCGAAAATTCACTTAAAACGACTGCTTACATCCAATAATCAAGAATTTATTTTTTTATTATGTATAAATTCTCATTGGAAGAGGTTCGCTGACATGGATGTCAGTCTTGTTTTTCAATTTTTTTTGGTTAATTTTAAAAAACCGGACCTTCCTATCGTTAACTGATTCTAAAGACTGACCGACAAAGTCTTTAAGAAACAGGAGCGAATATGGCATATGACAATCAACAAGTAGACATTCCTCAAACTTTACCAATGTTACCTGTGCGTGACATCGTGGTCTTTCCCTACATGATCATTCCACTTTATGTAGGTCGTGAAGCTTCAATACGCTCAGTAGAAGACGCTCTATCTAAAAATAGACTTATCTTTTTAGCTTCTCAAAAAGATATTGCCGAAGAAAATCCTTCTGCAGAATCTATTTATGAAGTGGGCACTGTCGCAAAAATTATGCGAATGCGTAAGCTTTCTGATGGACGAGTTAAAATTCTTATCCAAGGCGAAGCTAAAGCAAAAATTACTTCGTTTACTAAAACAAATGGTTGTTTTGAAGTTTCAGTAGAAAAATTAGCTGAAAGTAAAATTACGCAAACTCCAGCAGAAGTTGATGTATTACTTCGTACGGCTAAAGACTCTATTGAAAAAATTATTGCCTACGGTAAAGCTTTGTCACCTGACATATTATTAGTTCTTGATGATGTCACTGATCCAGGTCGAGTTGCTGATTTGATTGCAAGTAATCTTGGAGTCAAAGTTCAAGATGCTCAAAAAATTCTTGAAGTGACTAATTCATATGAACGTTTGCAGTTAGTTTGCAGTTTATTACAATCTGAAATTGAAGTATTACAATCTCAATCAAAACAACGCAATCAAACACGAACAGACGATTCTAAAAATCAACGTGAAAATTTTCTACGTGAACAAATGAAAGCTATTAAAGGAGAATTAGGCGATAGCGCTGATTCTAAATCAGAAGAAATGGAAGAATTAAAAAACAAAATTAATTCTTTAGGAATGCCTGAAACTGTAAAAATTGAAGCTTTAAAACAGCTTTCAAGATTAGAAAGAATGCATCCAGATGCAAGCGAAGCCACAATGGTTCGAACGTATTTAGATTGTATGGTTGATTTACCTTGGAATAAATCTTCAAATGATATTATTGATTTAGTTAAGTCAAAAAATATTTTAGATGAAGATCATTATGAATTACAAAAAGCTAAGGAACGTGTTTTAGAATTTCTAGCTGTTAGAAAATTAAAATCAACAATCAAAGGCCCTATTCTTTGTTTTAGCGGACCTCCTGGAGTGGGTAAAACATCTTTAGGTAAATCAATTGCAAAAGCAATGGGTCGTGAATACTTTAGAATAGCCCTTGGTGGAGTCAAAGATGAAGCAGAAGTTCGCGGACATCGAAGAACTTATGTTGGAGCTATGCCAGGAAAAATTATTCAAGCTTTAAGACAAGCTAAAACTAATAATCCAGTTATTGTTTTAGATGAAATAGATAAAATGGCTTCTGATTTTAAAGGTGATCCAGCATCAGCAATGCTTGAGGTTTTGGACCCAGAACAAAATTCAACTTTTCGTGATAACTATTTAAATGTTGATTTTGATTTATCAAAAGTATTATTTATTGCAACAGCAAACGTGGTTGAAAATATTCCAGCAGCATTGCGTGATCGTATGGAAATGATTTATATTCCAGGTTACACAGAAAATGATAAATTATTTATTGCTAAAAAACATTTAGTTAACAGGCAAATGGATGCAAATGGTTTAACAGCAGAAAATATTCAATTTACTGATGGTGGATTAAAAACATTAATTGCGGGTTATACTCGTGAAGCAGGACTTCGTAATCTTGAACGCGAAGTGGGTTCTGTTTGCAGAAAAGTTGCCAAGCAAGTTGTTTTAGGCGAAACAGCTACGGTTGAAATCACTGCAGCCAAAGTTGTAGAACTTCTTGGACCAGTTCGATTTATGCGTGATGATAAAATGATGGAATCAAATGTGGGTGTTGTTCAAGGATTAGCTTGGACTCAAGCCGGTGGTGAAGTTTTATTAATTGAAGCACTTAAAATGAAAGGCAAAGGCGGATTACTTTTAACAGGTCAATTAGGCGATGTTATGAAAGAATCAGCTCACGCAGCCATGTCATATGCTAAAGCACACATGGATGAATTAGGAATAAATTCTGAAATGTTTGAAAAATTTGATATTCATGTTCATTTACCAGCAGGAGCCATTCCTAAAGATGGTCCTTCAGCAGGAATTACATTAACAACAGCCTTAGTCAGTTTGTTAACAGGAACTCGAGTACGAAATGATGTTGCAATGACAGGTGAAGTGACTTTACAGGGCCGTGTTTTACCAGTCGGTGGAATTCGCGAGAAATGTTTAGCGGCACTTAATCTAGGAATTACAAATATTATTATTCCTTATGCAAACGGAAAAGATCTAGAAGATATTCCACAAATTTTCAAGGAGAAAATTAATTTTATCTTAGCAGAAAATTTAGATGAAGTCTTCGCCGTTGCTTTTGAAAAAGCAGATGCTTTTAATTCGACGGATCATCAAAAGAAAAGTGAAACTCGTCGTACTAGCAAGGGCGGGAATTCAGCTGCAGCTTCGTAGTTTTTAGCTATTGATTGAATTATTTAGCACCCCGCTTTTGATACAGAGTGGGGTTTTTATTTATGTTTTACTAAGAAATTTCAGGTAAAATAAATTCGATTGATGAATTCACTGATGGATTATCTGATTTTAAAAATTCCACTTTAAAGGTCCCTTTTTCATTAAGGGTTTGTACAAACTCGCTAAGCCAAGAAGGAGTCATCACTAAAACATCTTGAAAATCAATTTGAATAAGTGTTTCATTTTTTTGAATAACATAAGCTAATGTAACCAAGGCTGCTTCTCTGCCTTGTGGCCTTGAAGATAGCACTTCACCAAAACGTGCAATATCTATAATCATAAAATTTTCCATTCTAAATAAATATAAGTAAAAGAATTTTTTAAATTTTCTAAATGATCAAATTTAATATTGATTGAATGACCAATTTGAAATTTCTCACTATTAGAAAAACAGTATAAATAGTTATTAGAATTCGTAATATGCTGATTAACATATTTTAATCCATTACCCCTTTTTTCATGAGCACGACCTGAAACACGCTTAGTGAATGCATTATTTAATATTTCTGAGTTTTCAGTTAATTCACTAAATTGATGTCTCAATGTTGAAACGATACCTTGTCCTCTGTCAGCAATGTTAATTTTAATAATATTATTTTCTAAATGAATTCCAACAACACATCCTGATGAATCAGTCCATCTTCCTAAATTGTGATCAAAAGAGTTATTTGTAATTTCTCCGATTATAGAGCCTAAAATGATACTGTTATTTAAGTTTTCTCCAAAGCTAACAAATAACTTAACCCACTTTGCTATTCGAGCTTGCGATTGATCGCGTGTTTCACAGTACCAAAAATTTTCAATATTTTTTAATACTTTTGATGTTTGAATATAATATGCAACTGCTTCCATGGAATCCATAACATATTTGACCATTTTTAACTAGACTTTACAATTATCTCGGAATTTTTTTAAATTCCACAAGTTTCATTATTTGAAGTAAATGGGGTATTGAAAGCAAAATTAAACAATTTACAAAAATATGTTGCAAGAAAACATTGAACTTGAGTTTTTTATTATTTAACGAACTCTTTAATTACTAAATTTTCCACGCAATCGGTCATTTTCAGACTCAAGAACTTTAATTAAAGTTTTTAAGTCCATCATTTCTTCTCGTAAATCAGAAATCTGAGTTTCCTTATCGTGCAAGACCTGAGTATAGGCTTTTTTTAAATCTGCTAACAATCGATTTGCAGCAGTAATAACAGATTCGCCTGCAGATTTTTCTGACTGGGTATAAAAATTCGCATCCTGTTTTTGATCGCTTTTTAGGGAGGGGCGATGGGTGACAGAATAAGAACTTTCTAAAGAGTTATCCATTTGTGAAGGACTTAAGTGTTGATATATATTATTACGTTCAAAGTTTTCGTCTTGATCTAAAATCATATATTTACCATCATCAAGTCGAAACTGAATTTCAGTCGATTTAATCTTGCGTCTTAATGTTGATATACTCACTTGGTGTTTCATTGAGTACTCAGTAAGAGATAGCCACATTTCAGTCTCCTTTCTGGATACTCAAAAGCCTAGCATGACTAAATGCAGTGTCAAATAACTATTTTATTGTTCTGAATACCTAGCCCTAGGGCTTGGCTATTCAAAATGAATGTGTTTAGATAGTTAATTATATGGAGAGTATTCAAGATAAACATAAAACAGCCTTAGTTTTGAGTGGTGGCGGCATAAAAGCTGCGGCTTACCATATTGGTGTATGCATGGCTATGCAGGAAAAAGGATTTCATTTTATAGGTGGAAGTCGTGACAATGTGGCTATTCAGCGTAAAAAACTAAGTAAATCTAATAAAAAAATTGAACTTTATGTTGGATCTAGTGCAGGTGCGTTTATAAGCTCAACTTTAGCCTCGGGCAGATCGCTGGATTCATTGATCTCAGCTTTCCAAGTGGGATTTGGATTAGAACAAAAAAACAAGTCCAGTGAAAAACTAAAAGCCTTAGGATATAGACATATTTTTAACCTCAATACAAAACGAATGCTCAGTTTTATTCCTGAATCTTTACTACAAAAATCTATCTTATCTGGCGGAATAGAAGTTCTACTTAAAAAAGGATTTAAACTAAATGGACTTTTTAACACTCGTGGAGTTGAAAGATATTTAAGAAAATATATTTTAGCTGAAAATAATTTTTCTGACCTTGGTGTTGAACTTTTTATTATTGCTACACAATTGAATCACTCAAGAAAAAGTATTTTTGGAGCTTTTCCTGAATCAACAAAAAATGAAAACTATAAATTTATTAACTATTCAAAAATTTCAGAAGCTGTTGCAGCTTCTACTGCACTTCCCCCAGTTTTTGCACCTTATCCAATTATCAGACCAGATGGAAAAGAAATTTATCATTACGACGGAGAAATTCGCGATACTTTAAGCAGTCATGTCGCCTTAGATAATAAAGCTGATTTAACAATCGCTTCGTATTCTATGCAACCTTATCATTATGTTCCAGAAATTGGTTCACTTCATAAATACGGTATGCCTACAATAGTTAATCAGGCTCTTTATCAAGTGCTTCAACAAAAAATTGTTAAACACAAAGCGTATCAACAACAATCAAAAGATGCTTACTTTGCTTTAAAGCAAATTTGTGAAGATGAGGGTTTTTCCATTAAACAAAAAAATAAAATTCTAACGACTGTTAAAGAAAATTTAAAAATTAGTCCTCATGCAGAAACTATTTATATTTCACCTAGACCACAAGATTATGAAATGTTTTTTGCTGATCATTTTTCATTAAATGGAAAAATTTTGGAAAAAATCGTTAAAATCGGTTTTAAGTCTGCATTAAGCGCTTTAAAACATTATTAGTATTATGTATTTGCAAAGTTTATGTCTATTTTGACATACTTGTTAAATTGGACTTGTCTATTTTAACAAGCATGTTAAAATAGACATATGCGTTATATTTCTGAACATATTGAAAATGATCTTAAGAAAAAGATGGTTTTTTTAGGCGGCCCTAGACAAGTCGGAAAAACGACCCTTACAAAACAACTAATAAAAAAAAATGGTCTATATCTAAATTGGGATGAAGATGATGACAAAAAAATAATACTTAATAAAAATTGGTCTGATGATAAAGAATACTTAGTTTTTGATGAACTTCATAAGTTTCCTCGTTGGAAAAACTGGATAAAAGGACTTTATGATACTCAAACTATCAAACATAAAATACTAGTCACAGGTAGCGCCCGATTAGATCTTTATAAAAAAGGCGGAGATTCACTTTTAGGTCGATATCATTATTATCGTTTACATCCCTTTAGCTTAGCAGAATTTCCACAACATTTTACACCAGCTGAGGTTTTAAAAAAATTAATGACTCATGGAGGATTTCCAGAGCCTTTTTTAGATGGAAATGAAACAGAAAGTCGTCGCTGGCGGAAAGACAGATTTGATCGCATCGTGAAAGATGATATTAGAGAGCTTGAGCCTATTCATGAAATTAATAATATCTCGCTTCTTATAGAACAACTCAAAGCGCGTGTTGGAACCCCAATCGTAGTTTCTAATATTTCTCGTGATTTACAAGTTGCACCAAATACGATAAAACGTTGGATCGATATTTTAGAAAAAATGTATCTGATTTTTAAAGTTGAAACTTATAAAGATAAAATATCTAGAAGCATTCAAAAACCATTTAAAGTTTATTTTTATGATAATGCTGATGTTGCCGTGACTAAGGATGAAGGAGCTCGTTTTGAAAACTTAGTAGCCACTCATCTTATAAAAATGCTTCACTTTCTAGAGGATACTCAAGGTTATCGTTGTCAGCTGTGTTTCATTCGCGACAAAGACGAAAAAGAAGTTGATTTTTGTATCGTCATTGAAAATAAAGTCGTTGAACTGATTGAAGTTAAAATAAGCGATACCACTTTTTCTAAAAATTTAGTTTATTATTCAAACAAACTAGACCCTGTCAGATCGACACAGATTGTATTAAACACAACTGAAAAATTTAAAAAAAACAAACTCACTTTAATTAATGCTGCAGAGGATTTAACAAACTTAAATCGTTGGAAAACTGATATTCTTTAGAATCAACCAATACTTTTTTCAATCATTGTAAAGAGTGGTCCTGAAAAAATACCTACAACAATTAAAATAAAAGCAGCAACAAGAGCTAAAATGGCTGAACCAAATGAATTTCCCGTCGCATCATCATGATCGCCATCTTTCATATACATATAAATGATTGGTTTCAAATAATAATAAATTGCAATAACAGAATTAATAACACCCCAAAGTGCAAGCCAAACTAAACCCTCATTCACAGCCGCACTAAAAATATGAAGTTTTGCAAAAAATCCTAAAGCTGGCGGAAGTCCTGCCATGGAAATTAAAAATACTGTTAAACAAAATGCTGCCATTGGTTTATTTTTGGCAAGACCAGAAAGATCATCTATTGTTAAAAAATGGGTCTCTGATTTTTCTAACATGCTTAATATTGCAAAAGTTCCAATCGTTGCAACAGAGTAAGTTAATAAATAAAATACTACTGTCGAAGCGCTATATGAACTGTTCGCTCCCACACCTACAGTAAGAACACCAACCAACATATACCCAGAATGCGAGATTGAAGAATAAGCTAATATTCTTTTCAAACTTGTTTGCATTAAAGCTGCAATATTTCCTAAAAGCATAGTGATAACTGCTAACCATTGAATGACATCAATTAAACTTTGCGATCCCTTAAAAAACTGAGTCGATGCTATTCTTAAGAATGCTGCAAATGAAGCTGTTTTTATGGCTGTCGCCATAAATAAAGTTAATGGAGTAGGCGCTCCTTGATAAACATCAGGAGTCCAAGCATGAAACGGAGCAATAGAAACTTTGAAACAAAAACCAATTACAATAAGCGTAATACCAATCAAAAATAATTTATTTGTTTGTATTAATACAGCAGCATTTTTAATAAGCTCAGAAGTATTTACCGTGCCCGCACTACCAAAAACAAAGGATACTCCATACAGAAAAATTGCAGAAGCAACAGAGCCTAAAATAAAATACTTTAAAGCGGCTTCTTTTGATAATTTTTGTTCAAGCGACATTGCCACTAGCAAATACAAAGACAATGACATTAATTCTAAACCAATAAATACAGTAATTAAATTAATCGCAGAAATAAGAATCAACATTCCACAAATTGAATTTAAAACTAAAAATATAATTTCGGAAAACTGTTCTTTCTGCGTAGCAGGATTGTCGTACATTAAAACAAGTGCTGCCATAGAAGAAACTAGTGCGATAAGACCAGTCCACTTAGTTAACCCATCAAATAAAAGCTGACCATTAAATATAGTTTGATCAGAACCTCCGAAAACTATTAATAAAGCTGCTGCTAATAACAATCCAACTATCGAAGTCGTTAAAGTTGCAAATGTATTTTGTTCTTTATTTTTATTTAAAACTTTTGTAGCAATTGGCAACAAGCTAAAAATAAATAATACAATAATGGGTGATAAAATAAGTAGGTCTGATAATCCAACAGTTGTGTTCATTTTTATTTTACCTCAAGAACGTAATTATTTTTATTTTTTAAAAGATGTTCGACGCTGGCTTTGCTGTAATCCATGATTGAGTTTGGAAATAACCCCATCCATAAAATCAGAATTATAATTGGCGTTAATACAGCCATTTCACGTGCAGACAAATCCAACAGTGCACGGTCTTTATCTTTTTCAGAAGATAATACAATTTCTCCAGCAGGGCCGAAGAAAACTTTTTTTACCATCCATAACATATAAGCAGCACCTAAAACTACGCCCGTAACGGCGAATCCCGCGAGAACTGGTGAATGAGTAAATGCTCCTAATAAAATTAAAAACTCGCCAATAAAGCCGTTTGTTAAAGGCACAGCAATTGATGACATTGTTACAATGATAAAAGCAATGGTATAAAGCGGCATCGCTTTAGCTAAGCCGCCATACTTACTAATTTCACGTGAATGAGTTCTTTCATAAATCATTCCTATAAGCAGAAATAATCCTCCAGTAGAAACGCCGTGATTTAACATTTGATATAAAGCCCCATTCACACCGTAAGAATTCAAAACAAATAATCCAAGAATGATGTACCCCATATGTGATACGGAGGAATAAGCAACTAATTTTTTAACATCTGGCTGAACCATAGCTACTAATGCACCGTAAATTATTCCCACAACTCCAAGTAATAGAAACAACCAAGCAAAATGTGTACTGGCTTCAGGAAATAATGGAATCACCCATCTTAAATAACAAAACGTTCCCATTTTTAACATCACACCAGCTAGTATGACTGAACCTGGAGTTGGCGCTTCAACGTGAGCATCAGGCAACCAAGTATGAAGTGGAAAAATGGGAACTTTGATGGCAAAAGCTAATGCAAATGCAAAAAACAATAATGTCTGTGGACTAAAAAAATCACCCGCAATAAAAGGTATTTTTAATTTATAAAAATCAAGTAAACTTGCGCTAATAGCTCCGCCAGTCACTTCTGGCGTTAGCTGCATTAGAAAAATAATCGCAAATAACATTAAAACAGAGCCCGCCATTGTAAATATGAAAAACTTTACAGTTGCATAAATACGTCGAGATCCTCCCCATATTCCCACAATAAAATACATCGGAATAAGTGAAAGTTCCCAAAATACATAAAACAAAACAGCATCAATAGCTAAAAAAGAACCCATCATCGCAGTTTGTAAAATAAACATTGAAATTAAAAAACCTTTAACTTTATTTTCAATAGAATTCCAGGCTCCTAATAGTATTATAGGCATGAGTGCTGTTGTCAGCATCACTAACATTATTGATATTCCATCAATACCTACAAAATAGGAAATGCCAAATCTTTCAATCCAAGAGTATTTTTCAACAAGCTGTAATGCAGAACTGTTTAAATCAAAATTCTTAAGAATAAATAAAGATATAATAAATTCAATAATTGAAAAACCAAAAGCTAATTCTTTAATTGAATTTTTCTGAGGCCAAATTGCAATAAGCAATGCAAACAGTATTGGTAAAAATAGAACAACGCTTAAAAGTGAACTTGAAGATGTTATCATAAATTAGGCTTTCATTAAAACGAAAGAAAGAACAACAATAAGCCCTAAACTAATATACATAGCATATTGTTGTATGTTTCCATTTTGTAAAGATTTAAAAAACTGAGATGTGTTTTTCATAGTATCCGTTAAAACATGGGTCATTTTATCAATAAAATTAACGTCAACGTAATTCCACAAATGATGGCTTTGTTTAACCAATGGATTAATAATTCCTGCAAAATAAATTTCATCGACATAGTATTTATTATTCACAGTTTTATAAATAGGTCCCATTTTTAAAGCTATAGTTTCTGCTATTTTTGGTTTTTTAGTATAAATATAAAAAGCTGTTCCTGCAGAACAAAAAACAAGAAACACTGATGTTCCCATCAAAATCCATTCGTCACTTGTTGAATGAGTATGTCCTGCAAGTTCGCTGGCTGGAAGTGATTTAATAACAGGCTCTAGCCAATGCTCCCAAAAATTTGGAATGTGTCCTAAGTATTCAGAAATAACATGTGGAACACCTACGAATCCACCAACAACAGATAATACAGCTAAAATAATAAGTGGAATCGTCATAATCCAAGGACTTTCATGCGGATGAACATTTTTATCTACGCGCGATTCTCCCCAAAAAGTAAGCGCCATTAATCTTGTCATATAAAACGCAGTTAATATTGCTCCAACCACGCCTGCTGCCCATAATCCAATGTGCCCTCGAGGTGAAGAAAAAGCTTTCCATAAAATTTCATCCTTAGAAAAAAATCCAGAAAATAATGGAAACCCTATAATTGCAAGCCATCCTATTAAAAAAGTAAAATGAGTAATTGGTAAGTATTTTTTTAATCCACCCATTTTTCGAATATCTTGTTCTTCATGCATAGCATGTATCACTGATCCAGAACCTAAAAACATAAGCGCTTTAAAAAATGCATGTGTCATTAAATGCATCATTCCTGCTCCAAAGGCACCTACACCAACAGCTAAAAACATATAACCTAACTGTGACACTGTTGAGTATGCTAAAACTTTTTTAATATCAGTTTGCGTAAGTCCTATAGTTGCAGCTATCACAGCCGTTGCTGCACCAATGATGGCAACAATCATCATTGTATTGGGCGCTGCTATAAACATTGGGTTCAAGCGAATAATCATATAAACACCGGCAGTAACCATGGTTGCCGCATGAATAAGTGCTGAAACAGGAGTAGGTCCTGCCATTGCATCGGGCAGCCAAACAAATAAAGGTATCTGAGCTGATTTACCTGTAGCTCCAATAAATAACAACAGTGTTCCTAAAGTTGCGCCGCCTAACCAGCTAGCTTCAATCGTTGTCGGAGCCAAAGCATTAAGTTCATAGAAATTTAAAGTTCCAAACGTCGTAAATAAAACAAACATTCCAATTAAAAATGCAGCATCACCAATTCTGTTTGTAATAAAGGCTTTCATTCCTGCTGCAGCTTTGGCAGAATCACCAAACCAAAATCCAATCAATAAGTAACTGCAAAGACCAACACCTTCCCAGCCAACAAACATTGTCGCCAATGAATCACCAAGCACTAAAATCAGCATGTTAAACACAAAGAAATTGAGATAAGCAAAATACTTAGTTACACCTTTATCATGATGCATATATCCGATTGAAAACAAATGAATCAGAGTTCCTACACCAGTAATGATCAACAACATAATTACGCTGATCTGATCAACAACAAATCCTGCAGAAATATTTAATTTATCTACGGCGATCCAATTAAAAAATTCTATAGAAATTCTTCTGGACTCAGCTGGAAGACTTATAAGCTCAATAAAAAATAAAATCGAACAAACAAACGATGTAGCTATTGCTGAAGTAGCAATGCTGCCTGCTAATACATAATTTGATGATCTAAATCGTATTCCATTAATTAGAAAACCTATTAATGGTGCTAAAAGTAATACGGCTAAAAGTGCTTGATGATTCATTTAATTTCCTAGCCTTTAAGATGTTCGAAAAATCGAATGTTAACTTCTTTAAATCGTTTAAAAATTGAAACAATGATTGCTAATCCCACTGCAGCTTCTGCAGCTGCGATTGTCATGACGAAAAACACCATAACTTGCCCTTCTGGAGTGGCATTATACTTAGAAAAAGCAACAAAACTCATGTTGACTGCATTAAGCATTAATTCAACAGACATTAAAACTACAATTAAATTTCTTCTTAATAAGACTCCAGACAAACCGATTGAAAATAAGATCGCAGATAATATAAGATAATGATTTAATCCAATATCAGTTAAAAAATTAATCTCTTGCATGAGTCCCCCCCTTACTTCGAGAAAGCGCTACTGTTCCAACAGCAATTACAAGAAGTAAAACTCCTAAAATTTCAAAACCTAAAACATTTTTTAAAAATAAATTTTCAGCTAAAATTTTCGTGTTATCCGCCGTGTCTGAGGCCACTGGAATTGATGTCGTAACTAAAGAACTTTTATTTGCCAGCCTAATTCCGCCAACAAGTAACCCTGCAAGTATGCCAACAGAAGCAATTTTTAAAAATCCAGAAATTTGGCCTCTAGAAAAAGCTTCATTTTCATTTTTTAAATCAAACAACATCAATACCATAACAAATAAAACCATCACAGCTCCGGTATAGACAATCAGTTGAACGCCCGCTAGAAAATAAGCTTGTAATGTTACAAATGCCGCTGCAATCCCTACCATTGTCATGACTAACGACAAAGCTGAATAAATTGGATTTGAAACAAGCACTACTGTCAAAGCTGATCCTAATATTAATAAACTTAAAAACCAAAACAACATCGCATCCATTCAACTATTCCTTTACTTTTTTCTTTAAATTTTTAAAACTTGTATTGAGCTGCTACAAAAATAACTGTTGCAGTCAATATTGTGTTAAACAAAGCCCAGGGTAACATTGTTTTCCAGCCTAAATCCATTAATTGATCGTATCTAAATCTTGGCAAAGTCCAACGAACATGAATGAATATCCATAAAAACAGAGCAAATTTAATATTGTAAGACAAAAAGTGAATCACTGTGTTAAAAATATTTGCAGCTAATTCTGATCCAAAAATATTAAAACCAATTTGATAAATTTCTTGAATAGAAAAACCAGGGATTCCGTATCCACCAAAATAAAATGTTGTCATTAAACCAGCGGCAATCATCATGTGTCCATACTCACCGATGAAAAACATTAACATTTTAAAGCCACCGTATTCAGTATGAAACCCAGCAACAAGCTCTGCTTCGCCTTCAGCTAAATCAAATGGCAATCGATTTGACTCAGCAAATGTGGCTGCAAAAAATAATAATGCCCCTAGTGGTTGAAAAAAAATTCCCCAGTTAGGCAAAAATGAAGTTGGCGAAATAAACTCAAATCCTAAGCCAGAAAATCGCAGTGGGCCTTGTTGAGCTAAAATCATCTCTGTGAGATTAAAAGTTCCATAAGTTAAAATAACTCCAACAATTGCTAATCCAAGTGCGAGCTCATAAGAAATAACTTGGGCTGATGCACGCATGGCTCCCATTAAAGAAAATTTACTGCTTGAGCCCCACCCGGCCATTAACATAGTGTAAACGGCCATGGCCGAAATCCCTAAAATAAAAACAATTCCTACATTGACTTCATAGCCCTGGATCAAAAATTTAGAATCTCCAATAATAAGCGGCGTTGACATGGGTATTGCCATATAAGCAACTGCGGCAGGAATAAGTGCAAACACTGGCGCCATATAAAATAAAAAACGATTTCCTTTATCAGGAACAAAATCTTCTTTGTGTAAAAACTTAACGGCATCAGCCAAAAGCTGAAGCAATCCCAGCGGACCGATTCGATTTGGACCGAATCGGTTTTGAATAAAAGCAGATCCTCGGCGCTCTAACCAAACCAGTATTGGCACGGCTTGAACCATCATTAAAAACACAAGAACCGTTTTAACAAGATTAATTCCTATTTCAAATCCAGAGCTTCCCATTGTATTCATACTATTCCCACTCCAAAGCTTTAGACTTTATTTCCCACCATAGGCCAAAAATAAATATAGCTAAAAACACAGCCATTGATATAAAAACAAATGGGCCTAAGCCTGATGATATAAATTCTCTGAAATTAACAGCCCAGGGGTACATAAAGATAATTTCAATATCAAAAAGAATAAATAAAATAGCTGTTAAATAAAATTTAATAGAAATTTTAGTATCTTTTTTTTCTAGCTCAGGAATACCACACTCGTAGATTTCCATTTTTGCTTCGCTTGTACGTTTAGCAATTCCACCAATAAATCTTGCAATATAAATTAACAGCACTCCAAAAAGAGCTATAAAAGTTATAATGAAAATAATACCACCTAAAGGCATCTTGCCTCCTTTATATAAAACAACACACTATTAATTTTTCTTTAAAAGTATATAAATAGATTGAATGAAATCCAATAATTAAGTGACGAAGATTAATTATTTTGGCACAGTTCAAAATCTATGGATTCTGAAGTTTTGATTTCTTGCGATTATTCTCATCGTTTAACAGATATTTTAAATCGAAGCTTTGAAAACAAAAAATATTCTGTTGCAATATCAGGCTGTCATTCTGTTTTTCCAGTTTCATTCTTATTGTCCAATGATTCATTTAGTAAATTCGATAATTTAACTAACCTAATTGTTGTCGACAGTTTTAGTCAATACGATCAATTAAAAAATCAAATACAATTTTTTAGACCTGATTATCATTTTCATTTTTTACCAGCGTTCGATGTTCATCCTTATTCAGGGCTTTATCCTTCTCCTTCTATTTCATGGAACAGATCTCAGTTTTTATACTGGGCCTCAGAATTAACAAATTTATCTGCGTATGAACAAAAAAAGCATTTTTTTATAGCAACTGTTGATGGTTTGCTTCAAAAAACTGCTCCTTTTTTTGATTTTAGCAAACGCTGTAAGTGCTATAAAATATCTGACGAACTTCCTGACTCTATTGCCATTTATTTAAACTCTTTAGGCTACCAATCTAGCCCACTTGTAGAAGATAAAGGACAGTATTCTATACGTGGCGGAATCATTGATATTTTTTCTCCAGCAGAAAATTTACCTATACGTATTGAACTTTTTGGAAATCAAATCGAAAGCCTGCGAAGCTTTTCTGAAAAAAATCAACTCAGCCTTAATAAAAAAGATTTTTTTCACTTATCCCCAGTTTATGAATATGAACTTAATGATGAAAATTTAGAATTCACATTAAAAAACTTTCGAACCCAACTTGAAAATCGTCAAACTGATCCAGCAGAAAAAGATGAAGCTCTTCGTTCTTTAGCGCAAAAAAATTATTTCCCTGGTTGTGAATACATTTTGCCTTTTTGCTATAAACAGCTTCAAAGCCCTTTAGAACATTTTTCTTCTGGATTACAAATATTTATTGTCGACAAAGCAGAAATTAATAGAAAAGCCGATGAGTTCATTCAAGAGCTTAGACTTGATTATAAAACGTCAACTAGCCAGCTGTTTCGTCCCTCTGTTGATGAAGCCTATTTTGATTATGATCAACTCAGTTGGCCTTCAGACTCTAAATTTATAGAATTTTCGAATCTACAATATTTAAATGAAAATGACTCCATTGAAAAAATAACTTACCCCACTTCTGCTTTATCAGAGTTTTTAAATGGTTTGTCTCAAAAAATTTCTGGCAGCGAAGATTGGCTGAATATTGTCAAAATTAAATTAAATACTTGGATTAAAGAAGATCAAGAGATTATTATTTCGATAAAAAACCAAATACAACTCGATCGAATTAAAAACTCGCTTCAGTTATTACAACTTAATTTTACAGTCATCGATCAAAATAATTATCATTGGGGTAAAATTCTCAACAAAAACAATAAAAAAGAAATAAAACTTATTCAACGTGATTTAAACGAAACAATTTTTTTTCAAATAGAAAAAATTATATTTTTTAAAGGTGATGATTTTCTAGGAAAAAAACAAAAAACAAAGACAACCACTTCTTATGAAGAATTTTCAGATAATGCTAAAAGACTTAGTTTTGGCGAGCTCAAACTTAACGACCTTGTCGTTCATGTAAAACATGGAGTTGGAGTCTATGAAGGTTTGAAAATCATGAATATAAGCGGAGTTGATTCCGAATATATTCAAGTGGGGTATAAAAATAAAGATAAACTGTATTTACCCGTATACCGCGTTGGTCAGTTACAAAAATATTCTGGGCATTCTCAAACTATGATTCTTGATAAACTTGGCGGTACTGGTTGGGAAAAAGTTAAAATCAAAGTAAAAAATCATTTGCGTGATATTGCTTCTGAACTTTTACAACTTTATGCTAAGCGGGCTGAAATTAAACGTCCTGCTTTTGTTTCAGATTCTACAAAAGTAGAGCTTTTTTCAAATGCTTTTCCTTATGATGAAACACAAGATCAATTGCGAGCTATTCACGAAATACATAAAGATTTTTCTTCAGATAAACCAATGGATCGACTAATTTGTGGTGATGTCGGTTTTGGAAAAACAGAAGTCGCAATGCGAGCTACATTTGAAGCTGTTATTAATCATAAACAAGTGGCCATACTTGCACCTACAACAGTTTTAACTTTTCAACATTTCGAAACCTTTAAAAAGCGATTTACAGGATTTAATTTTGAAATTCGTGCACTTAATCGATTTGTATCAAATGCTGATGTAAAAAAAACATTGCAAGAACTTAAAGATGGTAAAATTCATATTTTAATTGGTACACATCGAATTTTTAGTAAAGACGTTGTTTTCAAAGATTTAGGTTTACTCGTTATCGATGAAGAACAAAAATTTGGTGTTCTTCATAAAGAAAAAATTAAGAAATTAAAAATTAATGTCGATACTTTAACATTGTCTGCGACTCCGATACCAAGAACATTGAATATGAGCTTCACAGGGCTTCGTGATTTATCAATTATTAATACGGCCCCAGTTGATCGTTTACCAACTCGAACTTTTGTTTCAAAATTTGATCCTGAACAAGTCAGAAAATCAGTAACCTCAGAAATTGCCCGTGGCGGCCAAGTTTATTTTATTCACAATCGTGTTCAATCTATTTACGGTATTGCTGATGAGATTAAAAAAATTGTGCCTGAAGCTAGAATCAAAGTCGCCCACGGACAAATGGACGAACACGAACTTGAAGATGCCATGCTGGCATTTTTTAATCATGAAATTGATGTTTTAGTTTGTACTGCAATTGTCGAATCAGGCATGGATGTACCTCGTGCAAACACGATGTTTATTGATCAAGCACACATGTTTGGATTGTCCCAGCTTTATCAATTACGTGGGCGCGTCGGTCGAAGTAAAACGCGCGCTTACTGTTATTTGCTTATGCCAAAAGATCGAAAGCTGGATAAAGACGCTCTTGAAAGACTTAAAATTATTCAAGATAATTCCTCATTAGGATCTGGAATTAAAATAGCTCAACATGATTTAGAACTTCGAGGCGCTGGTAATTTACTTGGCGACAATCAATCAGGACATGTCAATTCTGTCGGATATGAAATGTATATGGATTTATTAAATCAAGCTTTAGCAGAAGCAAAAGGCGAAGAGTTTTCTGATTATGATTTAGATCCAGAAATTAATTTAAGAATACCCGCACTCATTCCTGATGCTTATATTTCTGATATTCGCATCCGACTGAGTTATTACAAGGCTCTGTCTGATATCAAATCTCAAGAAGATCTCGATCGTATTGAACATGAATTACAAGATCAATTCGGGCAATTGCCTGAGCAAGTTGTTAATTTAATGGGATTAATGCTGATTCGAAGACAATGTAAAAATTTAGGCGTTCGTGATATTAGTGCTGGATTAAAAAATATTTCCTTAATATTCACAGACAAAACAAAACTTAAACCAGAAAAAGCCATCGAGCTTTCAATGCGATCCAATAAAAAATATTCACTGACTCCTGATCAAAGGCTAAATGTTCGTTTAAGTACAATTACGTGGACTACGGTTTACGAAGAACTTCAGTATTTATTAAGTTTAATTTAAAAGTATTTTTTTAGTTATCATTAGGATTAATGACCTGAACTTCTGCCACTCGTGTCTTTTTGTTTTTCAATTTTTTATAGTTTGTTAATTTAAAACTAGAGTTCTTTTTTAATTTGATTGGTTTGACCTTATTCAAAGCCAGTAAAGTTTGCTTTTTCTTTTTGTTTTTTCCAATTTTAACAAATTTAATTTTTTCTTTTTTAACTGCAGATATTCGTCTTAGTTTTACAATTACTTCACCTTTTTTTACACTTACTTTTTGATCAAGGTGTACTAAATTGGACTTATTACTTCTATATTCTCCATTCAATTCTGCTAATTGATTTGCAATGGCTGTTCTAGTATCAACACTATATTCTGTACCTACTGGATTAACTTCGATTTCATGAGTTATTATTTCTGACGGACAATCAGAACTTTTTCCATGATCCCCTTCAATTTCAATTTTTCCTTCACCTATAAGTTCTATTTGCGGTCCGCAAGTCAAATTCATAAGTTTATTAATTTTTATTTTTGACTCTGGATATAATATATACTTGGCAATAAATGGCTTTTCTAATTCAATTATTAAATATTCATTTTCTTTTGTTTGAAGAATATCTTCTGTATTCAAATCCTTAAATAAAATTGTTTTTTCTTGAACAGGTTTTTCTTTTATCGACAAACTGATATCAACTAAACTTTGAACATTTCTATCACTGTTATTACAATTGAAATCCGCTTTTAATAAAGTAGAAAAAAATGAAAATATAACAAATGGAAAATATTTAATGATGTTCATTTTTAAAATTCTAGCTTAAGCCCTGCACCGAATTGATTGCTTTCTAAATCAGGCTCACCTTCGACGCCAACTGCATCTGCAACTTGACTCGGCTTAGAATAAGCTGAATAAAATACATCTAAATAAGTATTTTCTAAGCCAGAAGAACGAAGGGCTTCTTCATTCGAATTTGGATCAATGGATTTTTCAATCCAATTTAATTGAAACCCTAAACCAATTTTATAACTTAGATTATATTTAGTATTAAAATTTTCCTCTTTTGTTGTTGGCCCTATTCGACTGACTTCAGTCCAACTAATACTATGAATACCTAACTGTGCAAACGGAACGATATAGGGCTCATTGCCAATTCCATCCAAAGCTAAATTCATAGCAAATTTTGTAATATGTGCTGTCAGCTCTTCTAAATTTTTAGTCTCATTACTAATGCTTCCTGAGCTGTATCCGGCAAGGGCTGAAACCGATCCATAAGAAAAGTTGTATTTAAAGCCAATTTCAAGACCCAAAAGTGGAATTCCTTTATTTTCAGAAATACCTTCGTAATCAGTACTTTTAATTAAAGAAAAATAATTAATTGGTTTAAAGCTTTCATAATTAACAGAAAACAATCCACCATATTGTCCACGCCGCTGTTTGTAAGGTAATGTTAC
Source organism: Pseudobdellovibrionaceae bacterium (assembly GCA_043765175.1). Lineage (GTDB taxonomy): Bacteria > Bdellovibrionota > Bdellovibrionia > Bdellovibrionales > Bdellovibrionaceae > Pseudobdellovibrio. The sequence goes on from JAYUJM010000141.1 coordinate 19,739, forward strand.
ATCAGTTTTATTTTCTATAATTACTTCATCTTTTTTAGCTGAATCAGAGTAACTAACAGCAAAAACTTGTGTAGAAATAAAACAAACTGAGGCAATAATTGTACTTTGAATTTTTAGTTTCACGTCTTTAGTATACACTCAATTCTGATTAAAAGAATTGTCTATTTTTTTAATTAATTATTTTAATAGAATAAAGACTAATGGCTTACGACATTAGTCGGGATTTTCATAAAATGTAAAAACCAATTACATATGTAAATAACTTTTACATTAAATTTGCAATTCTCATTATGAAACATTCTAGCTTAAGTAATTGTTTTTTTTGCTTATTCAAAAAAAATGTGTCTTGTTTTTAATGGAATTCTTTTTGCACATTACTAATTCGTAGACGTTATTTCAAACAAACAAACAAACAAAAAGGAAAACACAATGAAAAAAGCAATTACAGCACTTACACTAGGCATGTTAGTAACAGGTTTATCATACGCACAGACTGCACCTTCGGGCTCTGGATCAAGCAATTTAGCAGGAAGTGTTAGCTCTGCTCCTTACAAAATTCCTTCTTCAAAAGTTATTAATTTTATTGCTTCTAGATTTCACACAATTAATATTGATGAAAAAATTCAATCAATGTCTAAAAATGGACAAACAACTTATTCTGGACAACTTGCTATCTCTGTAGAAGGTGCATTGCTTTACAATAATTCTGTTAATGTTGATAATGATGTTGACACAGAAATAACTGGAAAAAACATTGGAATGCAAGTAGCTTCATTTAAAATAGATGCGCTTGCAGATGGATCGCATTCAATTAAAGTTTCTGGCTTAGCTTTCAAAAATATGAATGCTATGAGAAATCAAGTTGAAGCTAGTGACATATTTAAAATATTAAACGAAGTAGATTTTTTAACAATTAAGCTTGATAAAAATTCTTCATTTTCTGATCTAAGTACTTTTTCATTAACTTTAGCTGATTTAAATTCAAAAATAGCTTTAGCATCTTCTAAGTCGCAAAAATCTTACTTGGCAGTAACTGGCGGTGGATCAGCAGGTTGGGACTGGTACCGAAATTTGCCATCTGGAACTTTAGCTATTGGTGAACAACAAGCTTTTAGAACTTCAGGAAATGCAGGACTTGAAGTAAATGTTGAAGGAAAATCAAATAGATTAAATATAAAGGGTTCTTGGGAAGCAAGTCAGTCTCAGCGGAGCTACGATCAGACTTCTTTTAGAAAATCTCAATATGTTAATTTATCACTTGATGCATCTAAGTTAATGAAACGTCCTGTTGGAAAAACTCCAGTTCGATTAGGGTTTTTAATCAAAAGCAATTTAGGACTAAATGACAAAATTACAATGGAAGGTCAACCTGCTATTGATATGACTCAACATGTGAAACAAAAAGGCTCTGTTGGATTATATTTAAATTTTTAATTGAATAAAAAATAGTAGCCGTTTAGCAAAAACTAAACGGCTTTTTTAATTCTAAATAAATTAATGCAAAAAACCCTTAATTCAACAATCTTAAAGCACTTTCAGATTTTTCAATATTAGCCTTTGTAATTGCAAACTCGTCATCACTTAACATTGTTGAACCTAATTTTTTCTGATTATCTAAAATTGATTTTTTAGCAGCATCAACATTGACTTCATTTTTGTTTTGTACGAATTCAGCAAGTATGTTTACACCTTCAGGATTAACTTCACAGTATCCCCAACTAATCACACAATTTGTGAATGATTCAGCTCCTACAGCTTTATATTTTAATATTCCAGTTCCTAAGTTGGCCACCAAAGGAACATGGCCTAGTAAAATTTGTCTTTCACCAGACTGTGTAGGAACAGTAATTTCAGTGATCTCTTGATCAACTAATATCTTTTTTTCAGGAGTCAGTAAATTTAATTTAAACATTATGAGGCCTGAATTTTTTTAGCTTTTTCAATAGCATCTTCAATTGTGCCCACTAAATAAAATGCTTGCTCTGGTAATGAATCGTGCTTACCATCTAAAATTTCACGGAAACCCTTAATGGTATCTTTAATATCTACGTACTTACCTGGCATATTTGTAAATTGTTCTGCCACGAAAAATGGTTGAGATAAAAATCTTTGAATTTTTCTTGAACGACTAACTACTAATTTATCGTCTTCTGATAATTCATCCATACCAAGGATCGCAATAATATCTTGTAGTTCTTTATATCGTTGTAATAACGCCTGAACATCACGCGCACATTTATAATGAACTTCACCCACGACTTGTGGATCTAAAAGGCGCGACGTTGAAGTTAATGGATGAACCGCAGGGAATATGGCCATAGCAGCAATATCACGATCTAAGTTTGTTGTTGCATCTAAGTGAGTAAAAGTAGTTGCAGGAGCTGGATCAGTGTAATCATCTGCTGGAACATAAACTGCTTGAACAGACGTGATAGATCCATTTTTAGTTGAAGTTATTCGTTCCTGCATGACTCCCATTTCAGTAGCTAATGTAGGCTGATAACCAACGGCAGAAGGAATACGTCCAAGTAATGCAGAAACCTCTGCACCGGCTTGAGTAAATCGAAAAATATTATCTACGAAAAATAAAACGTCTTGTTTTTCTACGTCACGAAAATATTCAGCCACTGTCAATCCAGTTAATGCCACGCGAGCACGCGCCCCAGGTGGTTCATTCATTTGTCCGAAAACTAAGGCTGTCTTTGCAATTACGCCAGACTCTTTCATTTCCATCCACAAATCATTTCCTTCACGTGTTCTTTCGCCAACACCAGCAAAAACTGAAAATCCACCATGTTCAGTTGCAATATTGCGAATTAATTCTTGAATAAGTACTGTCTTGCCAACACCTGCTCCGCCGAATAAACCAATTTTACCACCCTTTGCATAGGGCGCTAATAAATCGACAACTTTAATTCCAGTCACAAGCATTTGTGCTGAAGTGGCTTGGTCTTCAAATTTTGGAGCAGATCTATGAATTGGCCAGTGCTCTTTTGCATTAATAGGTCCGGCCTCATCAATGGGTTCGCCAATAACGTTAATGATACGACCTAAAACTTCGCGTCCAACTGGCGCCATAATCATTGAACCTGTATATTGAACTTCAGTTCCACGAACTAAACCTTCTGTAGAATCCATTGATATCGTTCGTACAGTATTATCACCAAGGTGCTGAGCTGTTTCGAGCGTAAGATTAAAAGCTTTATCAGAAATAAATTTATTTGTTACTTTAAGGGCTCCATTAATCGGAGGAAGCTCTCCGCCTTCGAATTCAACGTCAACAACAGCTCCAGTGATTTGTTTTACTTTTCCTTTTAACATGATTAACCTCTTTTTTGTTCTAATTTATATTTTTATTTAATTGCTTCTGCGCCACTGACGATTTCAGTCAACTCAGTTGTGATTTTTTCTTGTCTTAATTTATTGTAAGTTAAAGTTAATTTACTAATCATTTCACGAGCATTATTGGATGCGTTTTCCATCGCAGTCATACGTGCCCCATGTTCAGAAGCAATAGATTCAGACATGGCACGGTACATCTGTAAATTAAAATTTTTCTTTAATAAATTTTCTATAATTGATTCAGGGCTTGGATCAAAAATAATATCTTTTGCAAATTGATTATCTACAGCATCAAAAGAAGAATTATTCACTTGAATAGGTAATAATGTTTCGCATGTGATAATCTGAGAAATTGCAGATTTAAATTCATTGTAAATCATTCTGACTTCGTCATAAGTTCCATCAAGATAATAACCTATTAATTTTTCTGCTATACCTTTTGCAAGATCATAAGAAATGTCTTTGTCTAATTTTAAAAAACTTTCAATACCTTTTATATTTTTACGAGCAAAATAATCCAAACCTCTGCGGCCAATGAAAATGTAATCTAATTTTTCTAATTTTGAACTGTTTTCATTTGTGTATTTTTCTGTAAATTTATTAACACTGGAATTAAACGAACCACAAAGACCACGATCAGAAGTTAACACCACTAATAAAACTTTTTTAACAACTTCTTTTTGCTGCATTAACGGGTGAGTTACTTTATTAGTCGCAGTAATATTAGCGATTACTTTTTTTAATGTCATAGCATAAGGACGCATATTAGTAATATTATTTTGTGCTTTACGAAGCTTCGCAGCAGATACAAGTTTCATGGCTTTTGTAATCTGTTGCGTATTCTTCGTAGAGTCTATTCGCATTCGAATATCTTTTAAGCTGGCCATTTTTTCCCTTTATTTTGACGGTTTAAAAATTGACGAAAACTCTTTTAAAGCATTCGTTAATTCTTTTTTAAGATCGTCAGATACAGCTTTCTTTTCACTAATTTCTTTAAGAATGTTAGAAAATTTTTGTTTTAAAAACTCAGTCATTTCAGATTCATATCTTTTTACGTCTGTTTCTGGATACGCATCAACATAACCATTTGAAGCTGCAAAAATCATTGTGATTTGTTCTTCGACTTTAACTGGTTGATATTGACCTTGCTTTAAAACTTCTACTAATCGACGTCCACGAGCCAATTGATTTTGTGAAGCTTTATCTAAATCTGAGGCAAAAGCAGCAAAAGCTTCAAGCGCTCTAAACTGAGCTAATTCTAATTTAATAGATCCTGCAACTTGCTTCATTGCTTTTATTTGCGCTGATCCGCCAACTCGAGAAACTGATTTACCCACAGAAATTGCGGGTCTAATTCCTTTATAAAATAAATCACTTTCTAAAAAGATTTGTCCATCCGTAATAGAAATAACATTAGTAGGAATATAGGCCGAAATATCACCGGCTTGAGTTTCAATAATTGGTAAAGCAGTTAATGATCCAGCCCCAACCGCATCAGAAACTTTTGCAGATCTTTCAAGTAAACGGCTATGTAAATAAAATACATCTCCAGGGTAAGCTTCTCGTCCAGGGGGTCGTCTTAACAATAGGGACATTTGACGATAAGCTTGAGCTTGTTTTGTTAAATCGTCATAAATAATAAGTCCGTGCATTCCGTTATCACGAAAATATTCAGCCATTGCTGTACCAGAATAAGCCGCTAAGAATTGCATCGGAGCAGGATCTGCAGCTCCGGCAGAAATAACTGTTGTGTATTCCATGGCTCCAGCTGCACGTAATTTTTCAACAACTAGCGATACAGTTGATTGCTTTTGACCTATGGCCACATAAAAGCAATGAACGTTCTGGCCTTTTTGATTTATAATAGTATCAATTGCAATTGCAGACTTACCAGTTTGACGATCACCGATAATTAATTCTCGCTGACCACGGCCGATCGGAACTAGAGCATCTATTGATTTGATACCTGTTTGCATAGGTTCATGGACTGATTTTCTATAAACTATACCAGGTGCTTTTAATTCAACAATACGAGTTTGTTTCGCGTTTAAGGGCCCTTTTCCATCAATTGGATTACCCAAAGCATCAACAACACGACCAAGAAGTTCTTTTCCCACTGGAACAGAAACAATTTCTTTAGTTCGTTTAACTACGTCGCCTTCTTTAATCTCTCGGTCTTCACCAAAGATAACCACGCCTACTTGATTTGATTCTAAATTAAGAGCCATTCCTTTAACGCCCGAAGAAAACTCAACAAGTTCACCAGCCATGACATTTTCTAATCCGTAAACACGCGCAACACCATCTCCAACTGATAAAACACTTCCAGTTTCAGCAACCTCAGTATTTTTATTATATTTAGATATTTGGTCCTTTAAGATCTCGCTGATTTCATCTGCTCTAATTTGTGCTTCCATGAATTATATTCCTCTTTTCATTAAATCATCTTTTAATATTTTTAAATGTGTTTGTGCTGAGTCATCCAAAGTCCAACTTCCAACTTGAACCTTAAAACCAGCTATTAATTTTTCGTCTTTTTCGAATTCTAAAGTTACATTTTTGCCTAAATTAATTGACACAGCAGCTTCAACTTTTTTAATAAAATCAGCTTTTAAATCTACAGACGAGAAAATTCTTCCTTTTGTAATTCCAGCAGCTTCCTGAACAAGAACAGCATATTTTTTAGCAATTTCATCAATTTTATTAATTCTATTTTTTTCTGCCAGTAAGCTTAAAAAATTAATTATTTCCGTGTTTGCTTTTCCTTCAAAAGAGGCATTAATAGTTTTTAGTTTATCATTCAATCCAACAAATGGATTTTGAAAGAAACTCATTTCATTTTCGCCAAGAATTTCACTGACAATTTTTAGCTGCGATCCAATTTCTCCTGACAGTCCTTTTTGATAGGTAACATCAAATAGAGCTTTGGCATATTTATTAGCTATCTCGCTAGTCTTCATTGATTCACCTGTGCTTTGTTTTTAATTATATCTGCAATAAATAAATCTTCAGATTTTTGTGTAACTGCCAGAGCTTGTTTTTTAATATTTTCTACTGCTAAAAGTGTCGAAGTGTTAATTAATTCTTCACGAATGCTAGCTTTAGCTTTAAAAATTTCTGCTTGTATAACTTGTTCCGACTCTGTTTTTAATTTAATTGCTTGAGATTGTGCTTCTTGTACGATTTTTTCCTTCAAGGCCATAGCTTCATTTTTTGCTTTGCTAAAAATTTGATTCTCATTTGTTTTTAAATCAGAAATTTTGGTTTTTATTTCAGCCAACTCGAGATCTGCTTTAGCATTAGCTTGAGCAGTTTTTTGAGCCTGCTCTGTGTAGTTATTTTTTCTTGCAGCAAAAGCAGCTACAATAGTTTTATTAACAGCAAAATATATAGCTACGAGTAAAATTCCAAGATTTATAAATTGAAATACAATTTTTTGAAATGGTATTGCATGTTCATCATGAGATTCACTCGCGCCAGCGCTAGCAATAATTTGAATAAGCAGAACTGCAAAAAATATAAAATTGCTTTTCTTCATTATAATCCACTTTCCATTTTTTTTATGAGCTCTTCTGAAATTTCTTTTGAAAACTGTGCTAATTTAGATTTGGTTTGATTAATTTCAGAATCCAGCTCGGTTCTTGATTTTTTCAAATAGACTTCAGATTCCGCTTTAGCTTTCTGAAGACTTTCATCTGATAAAATCTGAGCTTCTTTTTTATGTAAATCAAAAGTATTTTTTATTTTTTCTGCTTGATCGCGTAATTGAGTTTGATAAATCAAAGAAAGATTTTTTGATTCCTCAATGGCTTCTTTGGCTACATTATCTGCGCCTTTAGTTTTTTGTAATCGCATATCATAGGCTTTATAAAATGGATTAAATATAAATAATGTTAAAATTGTTATAGCGATAGAAAAAATAATGAATTGAATAATTGCTGTCGAGTTTGCACCCAGCTGTTGAAGTATTTCCATAAAATCCTTTTTAATGACAGTTAAATATCATTTTTACAAATAACAGGTCAATCCTGTTTTTGGGAATGGAATTTTAGAATTTTCTAAAGTCTGATTTTTGCTTTTATTCTTAGCTATTTATTAACTTTTTCGTAGATTGTGTTTAATTGTTCGTCTGAATAAAAATGTATCGTTAGTTGTCCCTTACCATTTTTATAGTTTATATCTATTTTAGTGCCTAATGATTTCTGAAGCTGCTCTGCCAGCTCAGTTGCTAATCTTTGTGACAAATCGCCTTTTAAAGGACTGTTTTCTTCTTGTGTTGCTTTGGAAAGAGTATTTTTTAAATTTGTATTTAGTTTTATTGTTTGCTCTAAAGCTCTAACCGACATTTGTTTTTCTGCACACATTTTAGCTGTTTTTATTAATTCATTTTTGTCCTGCAATGATAATAAAACCTTAGCATGACCTGTATTTATTTTTTTTAATGATAGTAAATCTTTAACTTCATTAGGTAGCGCAATAAGTCTTAATGCGTTTGCGACTGAGGACCTTTCTTTTCCAACTTTTTCAGATACTTGTTGTTGAGATAAAGCGAATTCTTGCATTAAGCGCTGATAGGCCTCTGCTTCTTCAATTGGATCAAGATCTTCTCGTTGTACATTTTCAATGATTGATATCTGTAAAGCCTCAGTATCATTTATGTTTTTTAAAACAACAGGAACTTCATGCAATCCTGCAACTTGAGCGGCTCTCCATCGTCTTTCTCCAGCTATTATCTCAAAACCGCCTTGAGCACGTTTTCTTACTGTAATGGGCTGTATAATTCCATTTTCTTTGATTGATTGCGCTAGCTCTGCAATATTTTCTTTGTTGAAATTTTTTCTTGGCTGATAAACACCTGGAACAATTTTATCTACAGCAACAGACCAAATTTTTAAATCATTTATATTATCAATTATTTCATTATTAGCCTTTTGAATATTCAAAGAAATGTTTTGTTCACTTATTTTTTCATTTTCTTGATTATATAAATCACCGCCAAGAAGTGAACCAATTCCTCTTCCTAGTCTTTTTTTGTTTATAATTTCTTTTGAATTTTCCATTATTTATATACCAATTTCTGAATTATTAGTTTTGTTTTGAACAACAGCTGAACGCACAATTATTTCTTTTCCAAGCTCTAAATACATTAATGCTCCTATTGATCTTGGATCATAGTCAAAAATGGATACTCCATGACTAGGCGCCTCGCTAAGGCGTACATTTCTAGGAATTATTACTGGGAAAACCTTGTCTTTAAAATGTGTTTTTATTTCATCAACGACTTGATGACTCAGATTGTTTCTTTTATCAAACATAGTTAAAAGTATTCCTTCAATATTTAGATTTGGATTTATACTTTTTTTAACCAAACCAGCAGTGTTTAAGAGCTGACTTAATCCTTCTAGCGCATAATATTCACATTGCAAAGGTACTAAAAAACTTTGCGCTGCTGCTAAAGAGTTTAATGTTAACAAACCAAGAGAAGGCGGACAATCTATCAATATATAATCGTATAGGCTACTAACTGCTTGAATTGCTTTTTTAAGTCTAAATTCTCGCTGGGGCATATCCACTAGTTCAATTTCAGCACCTACAAGATCAGGATTAGAACAAGCAATCCATAAATTTTCTTGAGATGTTTTAAAAACCACTTGTTGAAGTGTGTTTTCACCAATCAAAACATGATATATATTTTTATCAACAACTTCATGCTTTTTAATTCCCAATCCGCTGGAAGCATTTCCTTGCGGATCCATATCGATAACTAGAACTTTTTTTCCAAGTTTAGCCAAAGCCGATGAAAGATTAACTGTTGTAGTTGTTTTACCAACTCCACCTTTTTGATTAGCTATACATATTGTTTTTATCATAATTACCTCTAGTGTGACTATACTTCACAACTAGACTCATTATTTCAAGAAAATATTTTAGTATTTACATAAATGAACCGATGTTCCACGTGGAACATATGAAAAAATCAAATCTTTGCCTGCTATTTATAATATTTCTCGTCTTTATGTCTGCCTGTACAAAAAAACAGGCTAATCCAGAGTTATCTGATGAAATTTATAATGATTTAAAAAATGAACTCGAACTCAATGAAAAACAAACAGAAACTATTAATTCACAACTTTCTAAAGATATAGAAACTTATAAAAAATCAGTTCCACAATCTGGAGAAGCCGCTATAAACAGAAATAAAGTGAATACAACGGAAAATTTACTTTCAGTTGTAAAACAACAAAAAAAATATTTTGAAATTAAAATTGAACAAAGAAAAATCTATGTTTCTGAAAGATATAAAGAAAGTTTAATTAAAAATGGTCGCCCTTGGCCAGACATTAAAGAAAATCTAGATTATAAAACTAAAATGAAACTTCAGCGCGAAAAATTTAATTGGGACTCAGGAAATGTTCCACGTGGAACAGACGGAAAATCAAATACCTCAATTGAAAAAGGTAAAAACGCAAATAAAACAAATTAATATTTAAACATGTCTAAATATTTGATATATTTTAATTTTTATAAAACTATAGATTTTGTGACTTAATATAAATTAAAATTGACTGAATTGCAGAAGGGTTAACTCCACTAATTCTTTGGGCCTGTGCTATTGTTCGAGGTCTGACTTTTAGCAACTTATCTATTTCTTCTTTTGATAAACCCTTTATTTTAGAAAAAGGAAAATCATCAGATAAAGCGTAGCTTTCCATTTTTTTGCCATGCTCGATAGCTATAAGTTGCTTTTTGATATAACCAGAATATTTAACTTCTATCTCGACCGCATCAATAACTTCTTCAGTATAATCGGATTCAAAACCCAAAGTTGATAAGTTAATAAAATTTATTTCAGGACGACGCAAAAATTCTTCTGCAGACAAAGGCTTTAACAAAGCTGCACTTTGAATCGATTGAGCTTTAGCATTTGTTTCTGCATTAGGATAAAAAATATGGGATTTCAATAAACGGTGTAAGTCATCACGTTGAGATTGTAGCTTCGCTAATTTATCCAAAGACTTATTGTTTAAAAGACCAATTTCTTGAGAACGTTTCATTAACCTGTCTGCAGTATTATCTTCTCGTAAAACTAAGCGATGCTCCGCTCTTGATGTAAACATACGATAAGGCTCACGAGTTCCCTTAGTTACTAAGTCATCAATGAGAACACCTGAGTAGGCTTCGTCTCTGTCTAAAACAAATTCACATTTTTCTAAAACTGAAAAAGCTGCATTTACACCTGCCAAAAAACCCTGAGAAGCAGCTTCTTCATATCCAGAAGTTCCATTAATCTGCCCAGCTAAAAACAAATTTTTGATTAATCTAGTTTCAAAAGTGTGATAAATCTGAGTTGGTTCAACATAATCATATTCGACTGCATAACCGTATCTAATAACTTTTACATTTTCTAATCCAGGAATAGTTTTCAAAAACTGATCTTGAACATCGGCTGGTAAAGATGTTGATATTCCCTGTAAATAAATTAAATCGGATGATAAACTTTCAGGTTCTAGAAATGTTTGATGGGAGTCCTTTTCAGAAAAACGAGTTATCTTGTCTTCTATACTTGGACAATATCTTGGTCCCGTGCCCTCAATTATTCCACAAAACATAGGTGATTTATCTAAATTATTTCTAATAATTTCATGAGTTTTTTCATTTGTACGCGACAAGTAACACAAAACCTGTGGAAGATAAAATTTTCGATCACTTGTATGGCTAAAAGGAAAAAACTTTTTGTCTCCTCCTTGCGGAGTCGTTTTACTCCAGTCTATACTATCTTTATGCAATCTTGCTGGCGTTCCTGTTTTTAAACGTTGCACTTGAAATCCGAATCGTGCTAATTGATCAGATAAACCAATCGAAGCTTTATCTCCAACTCGGCCACCTGAACTTTGCTCTAAACCAATATGCATAATGCCATTCATAAATGTACCAGTGGTAACAATCACACGAAGACTTTTTATACTGGAACCATCTTGTAAAATAACACCTGAACAAATTTTATTTTCTAATATTAACACTTTAACTTCTGCTTGAAGAGTTTCTAAATTTGGAGTTTTAGAAATAATATCTTTTTGAATTTGTGAATATATTATTTTGTCATTCTGCGTGCGGCTTCCACGAACTGCAGGCCCTCGACTGGCATTTAACCTTTTAAACTGAATACATGATTTATCAGCGGCGATTCCCATTTGGCCGCCTAAAATATCAATTTCACGAACCATGTGGCCTTTGGCTAAACCACCTATTGAGGGGTTACAAGACATATACCCAATGCGATCAATATTAGTAGTAATCAGTAGTGTTTTTAAACCTAAACGTGCAGGCACTAAACAGGCCTCAATGCCTGCATGACCCGCTCCGATGACGATAATATCAAATTGATTTTTCATGACCATTATTTAATACGTTGTCAGTATAAAACAGGCAACCTAAATTGCCGTAATGGTAAAAATGCTATGTTTAAATTATAAGCATCTTTTAAATCTAGTTAATTCTGTTTAATTTACTTTCCTAAACAAAATTCCTTAAATACTCGATCAAGAATTTGATCATCGTAATGCTTACCTAAAATTTTTTGAATCGACAATAAAGCCTCCTTTAATGACTGTGCAATAAATTCAGTTCCTATGCCTTGATTAACTTCATCAATAACAGATTTTATATATTCAGAACTTGCTTGAATCATTTCTATTTGCCGAGCTGATGATACAATAGCTTCATCTAAAAAAGATAAATTTTCAAATTGTTGAAGTATAAAATTAAACACATTTTCACGACTATTTTGATCAAATGTTGAAACAAATAGTATTTGGTTGTGATATTCATTTTCTAAAGCTGATTTAATAGAATATTTTTGCTCATCGTTAATCAAATCTGATTTGTTCACTAAAAAAATGTTTTTTTGTTTTTTAAAAACTGAATCTTCTGAAAAAAAATCTTGAAGCAATTTTTTTGGCAACTGTTGTGAGCCATCTAAAATAATCAAATTTAAATCAGATGATTTGGCCTCATCTAGACTTTTAGCTACGCCGATTTTCTCGACTTGATCTGTCGTTTCTCGAAGCCCTGCTGTATCAGAAAAAGAAAAAAGCAAACCTTGATGTTGAATGTCTGCTTGAATAATATCTCGAGTAGTTCCTGCTACATTAGTCACAATAGCTTTTTCTTTTTGGACTAATAAATTAAGTAAACTTGATTTTCCTACATTAGGTTCTCCAATCAAACTGACTTTTAAACCGTTTTTAATTATTTGACCTTGATTGAATTGTTTAATTTGCAGATCAAGTTCAAATTTTAATGCACTCAGTTTTTTTACTAATACATCATTATCAATAATATCCAATCCTTCTGTTGAAAAATCAATCGACGCTTCAATATGTGCTAAGCACCAAATCAATTCTGCTTCCATAATTTCATATTGATTTGATAATTCTCCTTCAAGTTGTCTGAGTGAAACTTTGAGTGCTTTTTCACTGTTGCTTTCTATTAAAGAAAGTACCGATTCAGCTTGTACTAGATCTATTTTATTATTCATAAATGCACGAAAAGTAAATTCGCCTTTTTCAGCTGATCGCGCTCCTAATTCTATAATTCTGGATAAAATATTTTTTAAAATAAGTGGATTTCCATGACAACTAATTTCAAAAGAAGATTCTCCTGTATAAGAGGAGCCGTCTTTGAAATAAGTCACTAAGACCTGATCTAATTTTTCATTTTTTTTATCAAAAGCGATAGAAACAAAACTTTTATGAGAAATTATTTCTTTTGAAATATTTGGGCAAAGCGCTTTTAAAATAGAAAGCGATTTCACACCGCTTGTTCTCACAACCCCAATAGCTGATGGCCCTAATGGTGTTGCAAGTGCACAAATAGTATCTTCTTTAAAAGCACTAAGTTTCATCTACATAAACTTCATTTTTTTCTGTGTCTTGATTCTTAAGTGGATAAATTTTTATTTTTTTATATAAACCATCACCCAATGAACGACTTTTGATGCGTGCATCTAATGCCAAGTATTGATGTACAACTTTTCTTTCACGCGGCGGCAGTGCGCGATAATACACTGACTTTCCTTGTTCGAGTGCCATTGTTTTTAAATGCTCTGCGCGCTCAATAAGGGCAGCTTCAGATTCGCTTCTAAAGCCATCACAATCCACATTAATATTTATAAGAGTCTCAGAAAAATTATGCTGAGTGACACGCTTTAAAATAAGTTGAATTGCATCTAAAACTTGACCCTTGTTTTCTTTTAAAAGTTCATTATCCGGGCCAGAAAATTCAATTTTAACATCTGTGCTTTCAGCGGTTTTTGTAATATCCAAGTTATATGATAAATCGAATCCACCGTGCTCAAGAATACCTGTTAAAGTAGATTCTACAAGCGAATCCAAATCAGATTTCTTTCCACCACCAAAAATTTTACTTAAAAATCCAACCATAGCTCCCCCACCTTTAAATTGTTTTTAATTTATTTTCTTTCAACATAAAATACTGCTGAACTACGCCGAATAAAGCACTTACAAAATTATATAATGTTAAACCACTAGGTAGCGTTAGCATAAAAAAGGTAAATATTATTGGCATAAAATTCATAATTTTAGCCTGAGTTGCATCCATTGTATTCGGCATTAGTTTTTGTTGAAAATACATAGTCACTCCCATTAACAAGGGCAAAATAAAGAAAGTATCATGATGACTTAAATCATTAATCCATCCAAAAAAAGGCTGCTGATATAATTCGATGCTGTTACTAATTGCTGCAAAAAAAGCAAAGAAAACAGGAATTTGTAATAGCATTGGCAAACAACCACTTAAAGGATTTGCTTTATGTTCTTTCATTAAAGCCATGGTCTCTTTATTCATTCTAATAGGATCAGCTTTAAATTTTTCTTTAATTTTATCCATCTCCGGTTTAATTTTCTGCATGCCTTGAGCAGATCTAAAAGACATTATATTTGCAGGCAAAAGAATTCCCCTTACTAACAGTGTTAAAATAATAATGGCTAATCCCCAGTTTCCGACAAATCCATAAATAAACTTCATACTTTGAACTAAAAATTTAGAAATAAATCCGAACATTCCATAATTTAAAACTTCTGGCAAAGACGAATCAATCTTTTGCATGATTTCAGTTTGTTTTGGTCCAATATAAAAAACTTGCTTGAGTTCTTGTGTTTTAGTTCCTGCTAATTTGTACTCTAAATTGAGAGTAGCTTTTTTGCCTTCAATTTTATTGGTCACATTGGGAATTAAATCTGATTTATCGATGATACTCGAAACAAAATACTGGGAACCAATTGAAGCCATTTTAACATTATCAAAATTTTTTGAAAATATTTCAGAATCTTTATGCCCTGATATTCTTTCTGAAACTGTTTTATTATTTGCTATGTTTACAAAGTCTTGATGATCAAATGAAGGCATTAAAAAATTTGAACTTTTTGGCTCAATCTTGTCTTGTCGAACTATAATATTTATATTTTTTAATCCTTCAGAAAATGAAATTGTAGAATCAAAAAATCGATTTTCTTTGTTATAAACTAAAGTACGTTTAATTTCAAAACCATCTATTTGAGCAATACCAGCATAAGTTAACTTGTCAGACGATACTGTAATGTTAAAAGGAACTGGTTTACCCATGTATTCTATTGCATAAAATAAATCTTCATTAATAAATTGCATGGGTTTGAAGTCTTTATTTTTAAAATCATTTAAAATGAAACTTGTAAAAGAAAAACCACTTGAAGAAATATTAAAACTTACTTTTTCATCTGCATATTCAAATTTTTGTTCAGCAAATTGAGGATCTATATTTTTTACTTCGCCAGTACTTTTCTGAACAGCTTCCAACTTTTTTTCTTCATTCAATTTTGCGGTTTGCTCTGGTTTTTCTGAATTAACAACTTGATTGTTTAATACTGGAGGATATTTTTTATTAATATAATATTGCCATCCCCAAAGGGTGACAAAAGTAATGAGTAAAACTAACAAAAAACGAGGATTACTAAAAGGAGACTCTGTTTGATTTTTCATAGTACTTTCTTATTTATGGAACGGGATCGTAAAACGATTTTTTGGTAAAAGGATGACAACTACATAATCTTAAGGATGTTAAAAAAAAAGCTTTTTTAAAGTTATATTTTTTAAAAGCTTGTAAAGCAAAGTGTGAACAGCTCGGTTCAAAACGACAATGCCCACCAAAAAAATAGCTGAACGTGTTTTGATAAAAACTTATAAATTGAATTGTGATAAAATTAATTAAATTTTGTTTTTGTAAAAATTTCATAAAACTCACGATACTTAAGCTTTTTATAAAAAATCTTTTCTTGAGGTTTAAAGATAAAAACACTTTTTTTACCGTAAAAAATACTCTTACTAGCTTCTTTATTAACGCTATTTTTTACCCATCTTTTTAATTTATTTCTAATAACTGCGGAGCCAACTTTTCGAGAGGCTGTAACACCCACAAGACCGTCAGATGAAGAGTGATCTATCCATTGTAAAGTCATCCAGGCCGACAACTTTATTTTATGACCGCTTTTTTTCAGTTCTAAAAATTCAGATGGGTTTTTTAAAGCAGAAATTCGACTATTTTCCACCAGTGACTACAGCTAATTTTTTACGACCTTTTGCGCGACGTTTTGATAAAACTTTTTTACCATTAGCTGTCTTCATTCGAGCTCTGAAACCATGGGTTTTCGCTCTTCTTTTTTTACTTGGTTGATATGTTCTTTTACTCATAAATTCTCCTCATATAATCACGGCTTAGAAATTATTCTATTTATTTTACAATCGTTTGCATTAATAAACAGAGCCTAGCTTCAAAACTTTTTTGACGCTAAAATAGGCACTCACTTCTGGTGAGAAAATAATATAAAGCACATTGCAGCATAACGGTCAACTGTTGATAACTATAATCCCACTTGTTATGACCTTTTTTCATTCTTGAGGGGGAATAATGCAAATAGACTCAACGTTTTGGTCTGATTTTAAGTCAAATATGAAAATTAAGAGCGGTCCCAACAAGTTATTAGAAAACTACCTAGACCCCATCGATTTTATTAATTTTGAAATTAAAAATACTATTTTAATGCTCACTTTAGGCGTTCCTAACCGCTTCTTCTTTTTTTATGCTAACGAAAATTTAAAAGATAAAATTCACATTGAATTAAAGACTATCTATCCTAACTATGAAATAGACATTCAATTTATTATTACAGAAAAAGTTAATGAAAATTATAATATTTCGCTGCAAAATATTTTACAAAACAGTGAACAACTTTTTCAAAATGCTCCTGTTCAAACAACAACAGTTTATCCTCAATCAAAAAACTCAACAAATGAAAATATAAATACTGAACTTACTTTTTCTACATTCGTGGTTGGTAAAAATTCTGAATTTGCACATGCTGCTACTTATAATGTAGCTCAAAATCCAGGAATAGAAGATTATAACCCACTTTTTATATATGGCCCTTCAGGAATGGGAAAAACTCATTTACTAAATGCAGCAGCAAATCATATTAAACAACACTTTTCACACTTAAGAATTACATATATTAGTGCAGAACGATTTTTAAATGAATGTGTTGCTGCGCTTCGTAGACATGAAATGGATAAATTTAGACAGAAATATCGAGAAAACACAGACGTCCTTGTTGTTGATGACGTTCAATATATTGGTCGCGGACAGGCCGTTCAAGAAGAATTCTTTCATATGATAAACATGTTGATAGAAAAGAAAAAACAAATCGTCCTTGCTAGTGACCGTATGCCTAAAGATATTGGATTAGAAGATCGCGCAAGAACTCGCCTTGAGCGTGGACTTATTGCAGATATAATTATGCCTGATCTTGAAACTCGAATTGCCATTTTACGTTACAAGGCAGAAAAAACTCAAATTAGAATTCCAGAAGATGCGCTTCAATATGTGGCACGAATTTCTAAAAAATCAATTCGTGAATTAGAAGGAAATTTAAAAAAGATAAAAATGTTTTCTGAACTTCAAGGTTTATCAATAAGTCTTGATTTATGTAAAAAAGTTTTAGCTCATCACGAAAGCACAATGACTATAAGTATAGAAGAAATACAAAGAATCGTTGCTGAGTTCTATAAAATAAGAATGACTGATATTAAGTCATCTAGTCGAGCAAGACCCATTGTTGTGCCAAGACAAATAGCAATGTATTTAATTAAAAAATTTCTTGATAAATCTTTAGTCGACATAGGAAAAGCATTTGGCGGTAAGGATCATACGACTGTTATCAATTCTTTAAATAAAATTGAACAACTCATACTTACTGATCCCCAATTTAAGAATGATATCGATGATTTAACTACACAAATCAACAATATCACCGGAGTATAATGTGGATATCATGTGGAAAGTGTATAACTATGTGGAAAACTACGGTTTAAAATTGTTGGTTCTTGTTTTCCTCAAATCTTGATTTTTTTAAGCAAGATTAGTCGTTGAGTTTTCCACATAAAAAAGATAAAAGAATCAATAATTTAAGCGACTTTTACATGAATCAACAACCCCTACTATAACTACTATATATTTATATTAATATAGTATATTAAAGGATTTATGAAATTAGAAATTCAAAAAAGAGATTTACTGAATTTAATAAGCAAAACTTTAAACATAGTTGAAAAACGAAATACAATGCCTATTTTGATAAATGTTTTATTAGAATGTAAGGATTCGTCTTTAAAGGCCTATGCTACAGATTTAGAGGTTAGCCTAACAGATAGCATATCTTCAGTTATTTCAGAGCCTGGCAAGGTTGCAGTGAACGCTAAGAACCTTTTTGATATCACTAAGGAACTGTTTGACGGACCACTAACTTTAATTAAAAAAGAAAACAACTGGTTGGAAATTAAGCAAGGCAAATTTTTATCTAAAATTATTGGAGTGCCTTCAGAAGAATATCCTGTTTTTCCTACATATAATTCTGAACATTTTTTTAAAATTAATGCAGATGAATTTAAAGAAATGATCGATAAAACTATTTACAGTGTATCTAGCGATGAAACTCGATATCATCTCAATGGCGTTTATTTTGAGTCTCATCAGAAAAATAATATAACAATGGTTGCTACTGATGGACATCGTCTAAGTCTTATCAAAAAAACTTTTAATGATATTCATTTTAATGACAAAGTAGGTGTTATTATTCCTAAAAAAGGACTATTTGAAATTAAAAAACTTATTGAAGGCTCAACAGACGATGTTTTTATAGCTGTAGAAGGCTCACAATTTATATTAAAATGTTCTTCGACTGTATTAATGATTAGATTAATCGAAGGAAAATATCCTAATTATCTACAATTTATTCCACAAAATTTAACTCAAAAAATTGTGATTAAAAGAGAATTATTATTATCTTCTTTAAAACGAGTATCTTTATTGGCTAACCAAAAATCAAAAGCAATTTTATTTAATTTCGGATCTAATAAATTAGAAATCACTTCAAGCAATCCTGAAATGGGTGATGCTAAAGAAGAACTTGAAATAGATTATAATGGACAAGAAATTAAAATAGGATTTAATTCTAGATATATTGAAGATGTACTAAAAAATATAAATGAAGATCTCATTGAATTTGAATTAAATAATCAAGTATCTCCAGGAATTATTAAAGGTCATAATAAAGCAGAATATATTAATGTTGTTATGCCAATGCGTATTTAATGTTTATTGATTCAATTTTATTAAAAAACTTTAGAAATATAAATGAACTCAAATTAAAAAGTTCGTCAAAATTAAACATTTTTATTGGTAATAATGGCCAAGGAAAAACAAATATTCTTGAAGCTATTTATTTTCTTTTAGAAAAGTCTTCATTTCGTTATGGCCAAAATATAAATTACATTCAAAATAATAATGAACAATCATTGCTAGTAGCAAAACTAAAATCAAGTGATTTTGAAGCAACCGTAAAATTGAATTTATTACCCGAAAAAAAGATACATTTGGTCAATGATAAAATAAGTTCACAATTTAAAGATAAAATTCCAACGACTATTTTGTTTTCACCGGACAGTTTAAATATAATTAAAGAAAGTGCAGATCATCGTAGAAAGTTGATCGATTCTGTTGTTAAATCAATCTATAAAAATAATGATTTTATCATCACTGATTTTTTAAAAATACTTAAAATGAGAAATAAAATTTTAAAAGATATTTCTGAAAGCAAAATATCTTTTAATGAAGGATTTAAAACACTAGATTCAATTAACGAAATTTTTTTAAAAAAATCGACTGATCTTACAAGTATTCGTATTGAAGTACTTAGAAAACTTAAAAACAGTGTGACAGAAATTTTAAATTCTATAGAACAAAACAAAGAATCAGTTTTTAATTTTATTTATACAATTTCTGATATAAATAGCGAAAAATTCAACTATGAACAAATATATCAATTAATGCAGAAAAGAATGGCAGAATTAAGGCAAGCAGAAGTAAAAATTGGTGCCTCTTTAGTTGGTCCGCAGAAGCATGATGTCATATTTCTATATAATGGTAATGACTCAAGATTTTATTGTTCTCAAGGTCAACAAAGAAGCATCATATTAGCTTTCAAAATGGCTCAAATTGTGTATCATCATAAGGTTAATGGAAATTATCCTATTTTGTTACTCGATGATGTTTTATCAGAACTTGATCAGACAAAACAGGAAGCATTAATAAAGTATCTAAATACGATTGAAGCTCAAACGTTTTTAACAACGACTGATTTAAAAAGTTTAAGTGGATTAAGTATAGATGAAAAGTATAAATTTGAAATCCATGATGGAAATATAAAGACTTACGAAAATGAGTCGTTCACGAGGTAAAAATGTCAGAATCAATGAGTACTAGTGTGGATAAAACTGTGGCTTACGGCGCAGATGCTATTCAGGTTTTAGAGGGTTTAGAAGCAGTTAGAAAAAGACCAGGAATGTATATTGGTGATACTACGATTCGAGGATATCATCATCTTGTTTATGAAATTGTGGATAACGCCGTAGACGAACATTTAGCAGGTTATTGTAAAAATATTTTCGTAACCATTCATGCAGATGGTTCACTATCTGTAGATGATAATGGACGCGGAGTACCTGTTGGCCCTCACCGTTCAGGAAAAGATGCACTTGAAGTTGTGTACACCGTTCTTCATGCGGGCGGAAAATTTGAAGGAAGTGCCTATAAAGTATCTGGTGGATTACACGGTGTTGGTGCGTCAGTGGTTAATGCTCTTTCTTCAAGATGCCAAGTTGAATCTCATAAAAATGGAAACATGTTTCGCCAAGTTTTTGAAAAAGGAGATCCTAAAACTCCAGTAGAAAATAAGGGTCCTACTCCAAGAACTGGCACAATAGTGACTTTTAAGCCTGATTTAGAAATTTTTAAAGAAGAAGGAATGGGTTTTGATTATAATACTCTTTCTACCCGTTTTCGTGAAACAGCTTTTTTAAATGCTGGATTACATATTAGTTTAAAAGATGAACGCAATGGTAAAAAAGTAGATTTTCAATATACAAAAGGAATAGCAGAATTCGTTGCCTATTTAAATGAATCGAAAAAATCAATACACAATGATGTGATCTATTTTAAAGCCGAAAAAGATCAAGTCGAAGTAGAAATTGCTATGCAGTGGAATGATTCTTACTCTGAATCAATTTATTGTTATGCAAATAATATTAATACTCATGAAGGCGGAACCCATTTAGTTGGTTTTCGTGGAGCTTTAACAAGAACTACAAATTCTTATGCTGCAGAAAAAAACTTATTAAAGGATTTCAAAGAATCTTTAGAGGGTGAAGATATACGTGAGGGATTGGCTGCAATTATTTCTGTCAAAGTTCGCGAACCATTATTTGAAGGTCAAACAAAGACAAAATTAGGTAATGCAGAAGTAAAAGGAATTGTTGAATCATTAGTTAATGAAAAATTAGCAGATTGGATGGATCGAAATCCATCAACTGCAAAAATAATCGTTACTAAATGTGTCGAATCCGCTCGAGCACGAGACGCTGCACGAAAAGCTCGTGATTTAACTCGTCGTAAAACAGCCTTAGATAGTGGTTCTTTACCAGGAAAAATGGCAGATTGCCAAGAACGAGATCCAGCAAAGTGTGAATTATATTTAGTTGAGGGAGATTCTGCTGGAGGTTCGGCGAAACAAGCCAGAGATCGTAAAACACAAGCAGTGCTTCCACTAAAAGGTAAAATTTTAAACGTTGAAAAAGCGCGTTTTGATAAGATGTTATCTAATGATGAAATTCGAATGATGATTTCCGCTCTTGGCACAGGGATCGGTAAAGAAAATGTGAGTGCTGATAAAATTAGATATCACAAAATTATAATAATGACTGATGCTGATGTGGATGGATCACACATTAGAACACTTTTATTAACTTTCTTTTATCGACAGATGCCAGTGGTTCTAGAAAAAGGGTTTATTTATATTGCTCAACCACCTTTATACCGAGCAAAAAAAGGACAAAGCGAAAAATATTTAAAAGATGAAGCCGCATTGACAGAATATTTATTAAGTTCTGGTTTAGATTCTTTTGAATTAAAGAATAAAAAAATTGAAGTCTCGGAAATGAGAAAATTTGTTTTAAATATTCAAAAATTAAATACATTATTAAAAAATTCTTCAATGAAATATGACCGAGATGTTTTACATTTCTTACTTTCAAAAGTTCCGAAGTTAGATGTTGTATTATCAGACCAAAAACTACTTGAAACATGTATGACTGATTTAAAAGCTTGGATTGTTTCTCAGCCAACATTAGGAATTACTGAAATTAATACGACAGTAACAAACGATGGAAAAATTGAAGCAGTGATTGAATCAACTCGTTATGCAGATCGAATGAAAACAATATTAAATGCAGACATGTTAAATGCTTCGGAAATTTTAGAAATTAGAAATATTTGGTCATCTATTCAAAGCGTGACAACTTTACCATTAACTGTTTTAAAAAATAATGAAGAAATTGAATTTGATAATTATAGTGATTTTTATGCTTCAGTTATGGAAAATACAAAAAAAGGTATATATATTCAACGTTATAAGGGTTTAGGAGAAATGAATCCGGAACAGCTTTGGGATACAACTTTAAATCCAGAAAATCGCAACCTTTTGCGCGTTACAATTAATGATGCAGTGGCAGCGGACGAAACTTTTAGTATTCTAATGGGCGAGCTAGTTGAACCAAGAAGAAAATTTATACATGATAATGCACTTCTAGTTCGTGCTTTAGATGTATAATTAAATTTTTAAAGAATAATTAGGAAATAAAATGGAAAATTCAGAAAACAATATAAAAGGCGTAACTGAAATTGATATTAATAAAGAAATGCGAGATGCCTATTTACAATATTCTATGTCTGTTATTGTTGGTCGCGCTTTACCTGATGTACGTGACGGTTTGAAGCCAGTTCACAGACGTATTTTGTTTGCACAGCATGAGCTATCTAATACGAATGATAAGCCTTATAAAAAATCAGCTCGTGTAGTAGGCGATGTGATTGGGAAGTACCATCCCCATGGAGATTCGGCAGTATATGAAGCTATGGTTCGAATGGCGCAAGAATTTTCTTTGCGTTATCCATTGATCGATGGTCAAGGAAATTTCGGATCTATCGATGGAGATTCTGCTGCAGCATCACGTTATACTGAAGTTCGAATGACTCGATTAGCAGAAGAACTTTTGAATGACATTGAAAAACAAACTGTTCCTTTTGGTCCAAATTACGACGATTCTTTAGAAATACCATTAGTACTTCCAGCTAAATTTCCTAACTTATTAGTTAACGGTTCTTCTGGGATTGCAGTTGGTATGGCAACTAATATTCCGCCACATAATTTAGGTGAAGTGATTGACGGATGTATTCATCTTATTAAAAACCCTCATTGTTCGATTGATGAATTGATTGAAAAAATACCGGGACCAGATTTTCCGACTGCAGGACAAATTGCAGGTAAATCTGGAATATTACAGGCATATAAAAAAGGCCGCGGTATTATAACGATTAAAGCAAAAACAGATATTGAAACTAAAAAAGATCAGGAATTTATTATTATTAATGAATTACCTTATCAAGTAAACAAAGCAAAACTTGTTGAAAGCATTGCAGATCTTGTTAAAGAAAAAACAGTTGAAGGAATTTCTGATATTCGCGATGAATCATCACGAGAAGGAATGCGTGTTGTTATTGTTTTAAAACGTGGTGAGAACGCTTCAGTTATTCTAAATCGACTTTTAAAATTTACTCAGATGCAAGTTAGTTTTGGTATTATCATGCTAGCGCTAGATAAAAAAAATCAGCCTGTAGTTTTTGATTTAAAAAACATGCTTGAGGCTTTTGTTGATCACAGACGTGATGTGGTTACAAAAAGATGTATATTTGAATTGAAAAAAGCCCAAGAACGGGCCCATATTCTTGAAGGACTTAAAAAGGCACTTGATCAAATTGATGCTGTTATTGCAACAATTAAAGCGTCGAAAGAAGCGGCTACAGCGCGTGAGTCTTTAATGTCAAAGTTTAGTTTTTCTGAACGCCAAGCTATAGCTATTTTGGAAATGCGTTTACAACGATTAACAGGTTTAGAAATTCAAAAAATTATTGATGAACTGGCAGAATTAATGAAAACAGTTGATCATTTAAAATTTGTTTTAGCTGATGTGAATGAAATTTATAAAATAATTGTAGCAGAATTAGAAGACATTAAAAAAAGATATTCAAATCCCCGTCGAACAGAAATTACAGGGGACTTAACAGATATTGATGATGAAGATTTAATTGCAGATGAACCGATGGTTGTTACTGTTACAAATACTGGTTATATAAAACGTATTTCTATCGAAGAATATCGGGTGCAAAAGCGTGGCGGCAAGGGCTCAAAAGGAATGGAAACCCGCGAAGAAGATTATGTGACAGATTTGTTTACAACCACAACTAAAACAATGCTTTTGGTTTTTACTGACAAAGGAAAAGTTTATTGGTGCAAAGTTCATAGATTGCCTCTAGGAAGTAGAACATCAAAAGGTAAAGCTATTGCAAACGTTGTTCAATTAGCAGCAGGAGAAAAAGTTCGTGCAATATTACCAGTAGATGAATTTTCAGAAAATAAATTTGTTGTTATGCTGACTGAAAAAGGAATCATTAAGAAAACATCATTAGATGCTTTTTCTAATCCAAGACAAGCAGGCATAATAGCGCTAACGACCGATTTAGAAGATCAAGTAGTAGCTGCAAAAATTTCTGATGGATTAAGTGATATTTTTATAGCAACCAGAGAAGGAATGTCTATTCGCTTTAACGAAGATGACGTTCGTGGTATGGGTCGATCTGCTCGTGGTGTTAAAGGAATCACTTTATCCAAAGAAGATTTGGTTATAGGCATGGAAATTTTAAATAAAGATACTCAAGAAACTATTTTAATGGTGACTTCTAAAGGTTATGGAAAAAGATCAGAACCAGCTGAATACCGAGTTCAATCTCGTGGAGGCGTAGGAATAATTACTCAAAAAACCACCGATAAAGTTGGTTTAGTGATAGGTACAACAAAAGTTAAACCGACTCAAGAGCTTATTCTTTCAACAGATCAAGGCCAAGTTATACGAATGAAAATTACAGACATCTCAGTATTAGGTCGAAACACCCAAGGAGTTCGACTTATTAATTTGGATGAAAAGCAAGAATTCGTGACTAGTTTAGCAGTTACAGATGATGAAGAAAAAACTGGTGAAGAAATTCACTAGTTTAAATTAAAATGAACAAAAACAAATATTTAGTTTTTATATCAATAGGATTCGAGTTAATAGCTCTGATTCTATTTTTTATTTATTTAAGTGATTATTTGGTAGATAAACAAGCATGGCCTAATTCTACGAAAGCTTTTGCAGTTTTAGCGGCCATGGGTATTTGGATGATGAGTTTGTTTTATAAACTAAAAAATTTAAATAAAAATTTATGAATATTATTTTAGCATCTGCAATTTTTTCGTTTCTACTGATGAGTCTAAATACGCTTTTATTATATTTTGTATGGAAGTTGAATCTTAAATTTAAACAAAGGTTTTTAAGCTCAATCTTAGGATTCATTAAATTTCCAGTGATTTTAATTTCTATTTATTGGGCATATAATCAAAAATGGTTTAATTCAGTTGGTGCAACAATAGGTATTTGCGCATTTTTAATTATTATAGTAAGTACAGTACTGATAAAAAAAAATAGATTCTAGTCGGAGAACATATGCACTTTACATGGACTCAACTTATTCCTGGTGTTGGTCATCATTATGCACATATTGCTACATTAGCCATAGTTTCGTTGTTACTTATTCTTGTTGGGTTCAGCGCGCGCGCAACATTAGGAACTGGCGAAAACTCTATTATTCCTACAGGTTCATTTTCAATTCGAGGAATTTTCGAATTATTTACTGAATTTATTGGAAAACTTGCAGATCAAGTTATAGGTCATCACGGACGAGCTTTCGCTCCATTTTTTTGTGCCGTGTTTGTTTTTATTTTAATTAATAATTTTGTAGGTCTTATCCCTGGTATGACGCCAGCAACCGAAAATTTTAACACTACTTTTGCTTTAGGAATTTTTTCTTTTATTGCTTACAATGTAATTGGTATTAAAGAGGGTGGATTAGGATACTTAAAACATTTTCTTGGACCTGTTTGGTGGTTAGCACCACTTATGTTAGCAATTGAGCTTTTATCACATGTATTACGTCCACTTACATTGGGACTTCGATTAGCCAATGTAATGACTGGTGATCATACAGTGCTTTCTGTTTTCCTAGGATTATTTCCAGTAGGACCAGCTATCCCATTTTATTTAATGGGAATGTTAGTTTGTACAATTCAAGCTTTTGTATTTACTTTATTATCTATGGTCTATATAGCTCTTGCTACAGCTCACGATCACTAGAAATACTCAACAACTCTAAAAAGGGAGATCTTATGAAAAAAGCAATGTTATTTGCAGCAACAACAATCGCGTCACTTAGTGTATTTGCTAATGAAGCAGCAGTTAACTCTGGAAACAGTGGCCTGATAGCAGTTGCTTCAGCAATTGCTATTGGTCTGGCAGTTTACGGTGGAACTTCAGCTCAAGGTAAAGCAGCAGCAGCAGCATTAGAAGGCATGGCTCGTAATCCAGCCGCTTCTGACAAAATGTTTACACCGCTAATATTATCATTAGCATTAATCGAATCATTAGTTATCTTAGCATTCCTAGTAGCATTTATTAAATTACCAGCTGGATCTTTCGGTTTCTAATTTTAACTTTTATAAAGTTTAAAACTAAAAATAAAAAAACCCACTAGAAATAGTGGGTTTTTTAGATTATTTTAAAAAACTAATTGTTAGATTTAACAGACATATATTTATTCACTTTTTTTATAACCACTTTAATATTAGAAATTTCTTTAGATATTTGAATAACTCTATTATTTAATTTTTTGGCATCTTCATCTTCAGGAATATTAGAAAAATCGTGGTAATATTCATATTCAGAAGAATATTTAGATGATTCAAGAGCCACGATTATATCATATAATTTCGGAAGACCTTCATTCAGTTTTTCAAGTCCTGCTTTGTGCATACCTGATTTTTCTTCTTTTTGAGATGAAATTAAAAAATCACCAGTTAAGATATCACTATAGGCAGAATCAAAAAGGTCTAAAATATAATTTTCATATTGCATCGAATGCAATTTTCCCATACTTGCTCTAGTTGACTTAAGAAGATTGTCAGTTGATTTAAAATATTTACTTTGTGCGAAGGAAGAACTTACTGATAAAATTATTAAAGCAGCAGCAAAAATTTTTTTCATAAAATATTAATTTAGTTTAAGGAAAAAATTTCCAAAAACAAACTATTCTCCGTGAAATAAAAATAACATAATACTAAAAATTAACTAGTGTTAGTATTTTGACATGTAATGCTTACAAATACTGATTAACTACAGTCATGACTTGCGATTCGATTGATTTTAAACCCTCAGCCGTATCTGATTCAAAGCGAACAACAAGAACAGGCTGTGTGTTTGAAGCGCGTGCTAAAGCCCACCCTGTGTATTTATTTGTTTTAAAGCTTATACGGATGCCATCGATTAAATTTAACTTGTATTCATCGCTTGGTTTATTAAAAACTTCTTTTACTTTGTCTACTATAAGAACTTTTTTTTCTTCAGTAGTGTCGATTCTAATTTCAGGCGTACTGAATGAGCTTGGAAGTCCCGCTAAAAGTTCTTGAATATTTTTTCCTGTTTCAGCCATAATTTCACAAAGTCGTAATCCTGCATAGGGGGCATCATCATACCCGTAGTTTCGATCTGCGAAAAATATATGACCACTCATTTCGCCCCCAAATGGAGCTTTATCAGATTTTACTTTTTCTTTAATTAAGCTATGCCCTGTTTTCCACATCACAGGAATTCCACCGTTTTTTTCGATATCGTGGTACATGCGATCGGAGCATTTTACATCACCAACAATTTTTTCATTTTTACTTTTTGCTAAAATAGCTCTTGCAAATATGGTCATCAGTTCATCGCCGTAAATCATTTTTCCTGTATGATCAACAATACCTATTCGATCTGCATCGCCATCAAAACCTATGCCTACTATAGCACCTGATTTTAAAACAGCCTGTTTTAAATGGTGCAAATTTTCTTCTACAGTTGGATCTGGATGATGATTTGGAAATGTTCCATCTGGTTGTTCGAATAATATTTCTGGCTTGAGCCCTACTGTATTATATAATTTTCGAACAATAGAACCACCGGCTCCGTTACCGCAGTCTAATACGACTTTAATTGATTTTATTTGTCCAAATTCTTTTTTGTAACGTTCTAAGTAAGAAGGAAAAATATCATGGTTTTGTGACGTTCCATTTCCATTAATATAATCTTTATTTTTAATAATTTCATGAAGTGATTGAATATCAGCACCATGAATTGTTGTTTGGCCTACTGAAATTTTGAAACCGTTATATTCTGGTGGGTTGTGGCTACCGGTGACCATGATTGCACCATCAAGCTTAAGATCAAATGTAGAATAATAGCTAATAGGTGAAGTCACTAACCCAAGTAAGTAAACTTCTGATCCAGATTCAATAAAGCCTTTTTTAAGCGAATCGATCAAAGGCCCACAAGAAGTTCTGGCATCATGACCTAATGAAAGACGCAAATTTTTATCATTCGTTTTTTTATAAATAAATGAACACAGTGCTTTACCAAGATGATAAGCAAATTCATTATCGAATTGTTGATTATAAACTCCGCGAATATCGTATTCACGAAATATGATTGAGTCCATTTTCATAAATGATCCTTTATTTAAAATGATTTATAGAATTTGAATATGGGAACTGTCTTTTTTAGATTCAAACCAGTTTTTAAGTTGTCGCTTAAAATTTTTCTCAACTAAAAAAGCTTTTATTTGTTCTTTAGCTTTTAAGAACTGTGGATCTTGAGAATTTTTTTTATCTATTACTTTTATAATATGATAACCTTGTTTAGATTTTAAAGGATTAGAAATATCACCAGCGTTTAATTTAGCTATTTCCTTTTCTAAATCCTTATTAAATTCTCCGGCTTTAAATGTTCCTAATAAACCATCTTTTGCTTCACTTGTTCCTTCATTATAAGCGTTAACAACAGTTTCAAAAGTTTGTTTATCAGAAATATTTTTTCTTAGTGTTGTTGCTTTTTCCAAAGCAGCTTGATCACCAATTAATTTATTTGAAACAAATAATTGAGCTATCGTGTACTCATTTAAACTAGGCACATAGGTACTATTTTTTTGAAGAAATTCGTTATAAGCATCTTCATCAGTTATACGCAATTTAGAAATTATTTCAGATTCAAAAAAAGACTGCCTTTCAATTCTGTTTTTTAAATTTAATCGATATTCTTCTAGTGTATAACCTTGTTTTTTAATAAAATCTGACAATTGTTGTTTAGTCATTTTATTTCGTTGTGCAAGATTAGTCATTTCTGAGTTAAGCCGATCATCTGAGATTGATAAGTTTTGCTTTTTAACTTCTGATTCAATAAGTTTTTCTCGAATCAAAAAGTCTAATTGTTTTTTAGAATTAGATTTTAAATCAATTAATGATTCACCCGTAAGAAGTGTTTCGTCGATTGAACCAGACTTCTTAATTCGAGCACTAAAGGTTTCAACATCTGAAAGCAAAACAGGCTCAGTGTTTACGATAGCGATAATTTTATTAACTATTTCTTTTGAAAAAGTAGTTGATGAAACAAAAAGACTTATTAAAATTATAAAAATAGGTACTTTCATTTTATTCGATTAATTTTGGATTAGTTTCAATTTTATAAGATTTTTTAATTTTACCAAAAAAATCATCAAACATAATTTTTCTTTTATCATCAAAAACAGCCATTCGTATTTCACGCTTAGGCGCTTCTTCAAAAGAACGTTTACCTGTAAGTTTAACTATGTGAAATCCAAAAGCAGTCTCAACAAGTTCAGAAGTCATTTCATTAAGCTTAAGTTTAATTGCTGAATCATAGTAAGCTGGATTTAAAGTGATTCTAGATTGCCATCCAACATCTCCGCCGATGCTTTTTGTTGTTTGATCATCTGAATATAAACGAACAAGTTCCTCAAATGTTTTTTTTGATGCTTTAACTTCTGATAAAATTTCTAAAGCGCGCTTTTTGCCTTCAGCTCTTTGTGCCGCTGTTGCACCTGGTTTTACTTCAATGATCAAAACAGATAGTCTAATTTGTGGGTTTGAAACATACCACTTTTTCATTTCTTCATCTGACACTTTAATGTTTTGTACTTTTTGACCAAGCTCTTTTTCAAGCAAACCTTTGTACATTTCTTGATTCATTTTGTCCATAACAAGAGGATCTTTTTCTAAACCTCTTTTTTTAGCTTCTTGAAGGCCAAGTTCGTAGCGTATTAAATCTTCTAAAAAAACTTTCTTTGAAGGTGGATTCACAGAGACTTGAGAAAGAACTTCAGAATATTTTTTATTAAAATATTCAAGCGTAATTTTTTGATTACCTATAGTTGCAACCACATCGGTAGGTTTTTGTGCAAAAGCAATTTTTGAAAAAAATGTTGAAAACAAGAGGACAGATAATAACTTCATAATTTATTGCTCCATTTTTTTGATAATTAAAACTTTTCAGATTAAGTTTAAGTCTGGCCGACAGAAGCAGCAATGAAATTGGACGCATTACGTCGCGCATCAAAAAGTAAATTTTGTAACTGAGAAGCAAGTTCAGCAGAACGAGGGTCTTGAGATTTTTCAACAGCTTTTATTGGCCCATTCCAAAAAATTTTAATTTTTGAAAAAGGCTTAGGAAAATATGTTTGATTCCAAGATCTGGGAAATTTCCAAGAGCGGTCACACTCCACCCCACAAGCATAAATATTTGTTTGTAATAATCGTGAAAGCTCAAATACTCCCGGCTTAATTTGATAAATTGGGCCTTTAGGCCCATCCACTGCAAAACTACAATGAGTTCCACTTTTGACTAATCGAATAAGTCCTTTTAAGGCTGTAATTCCACCTCGAGTCGAAGAGCCTCTTGAGGTTTTAGCTCCCAACAGACGAAGCACAGTATTCATAATTTCGCCATCTTTGCTTGTCGATGTCATTGTAGAGATCTTATATCTATTTGTTAACCAAATAAGAACAATCTCGTCGCCATGAAAATGTGAAAGAATAAAATTTTTCTTGTTAATAATTTCATTTTTCATTTCTTCTGGTTCAATGACAGTAACATTCCAGGTTGAAGAAATAGCTTTGTAAATCAGCCAAACTAAAAACCCTAAAATAGCACCGCGCAATTTAATTAAAAAAGAAATCATTCTGTTTTAAGAAGAAAGAACTTTTTTAAATTCAGCAGTAAGTTGAGGTATAATCTCAAAAGCATCTCCTACGATTCCATAAGTAGCTTTTTGAAAAATGGGAGCATTTGGATCATTATTTATAGCTACAATAATTTTTGACCCACTCATGCCGGCCAAATGCTGAATAGCTCCAGATATACCTACAGCTATGTAAAGCGAAGGAGCTACAGTTTTACCAGTTTGTCCAACTTGCATTGAGTGTGAAACCCAACCAGCATCTACTATGGCTCTAGTGGCGCCAACTGTTGCACCTAAAGTTTCTGCTAATGGATAAAGAATTTTGAACTGTTCAGCATCTTTTAGTCCTCGACCACCAGAAACAATAATATTAGCTTCAGTTAAATCTAATTTTTCTGAAGTTCCTTTAACAATTTCTTTAATAATAGTTTTGAGGCTTTTTTGATTAATTGAAAATTCTGATAGTGTTGCAGATTTTGTAGAATCTGCCGGTTTTACTGGTAACTGATTTGCCCTCATTAAAACGATTTGCAAGTTCGTATTTTGAAATTCAGCTTGAGTAAAACATTTACCCGAGTAAACAGGCTTTTTAACAGCGACCTGACCATTAGAAAGACTTAACTCAGTTCCATCTGAAACAAATCCAGCATCTAGTCGTGCGGCAACACGTGGAAACAAATCTTTTGCTAATGCGCTTGCGCTTGCTAAAATAATTTTTGAATCAATTAATTTAATTTGTTCGCAAAGCGCATCGACATACAACTCAGGATTATATTTATCAAACTGTGCATCACCAGAAAAAATAATCTCGTTTGCACCATGATAAGCTGCTTGAATTTTTTCAGCCGCCGCCGCCGTTCCTACGCAAATTGAAACTACAGGTCCATTGTGTGAGGCAAATTGTAAAAGTTCTTGAGAGCTTCGCTTAATTTGTCCATTTTGAAATTCAGTAAATACTATAATTTTTGACATAAAACCCTTTTGCTTTACAAAACTTTAGATTCATCACGAAGAAGCTTAACAAGTTGATTGACTTGTTGTAAAACTTCTCCTGATAAAAGTTGAACTGCATTTTTATCTTGAGGAAGCGTAAACTTAGAAAACTTTACTTTCGAAGCTAATGAAGCTCCCTCAATTTCTTTTATTATTTTTTTCTTAGCTTTCATGATTCCTGGCAAGCTGGCATATCTTGGCAAATTAAGACCCTTGTTGGCAGATATAAGAGAAGGATTCATCATTTGTACAATTTCTTTTGCGCCGCCTTCGATATCGCGCTCAACTAAAGTTGATTCACTATTAGATTCAAACTTTGAAACCACAGAAGTATGAGGAATTGATAAAAATTCTGCGATCATTTGAGGAACTGCTGATTGATTATCATCGATTGCCAACTTGCCCGTAAAAATAAGATGAGCACCGCCCTCATTTTTAATAACATCAGCAATGATTTTTGCTGTTGAAAAACTATCTGTATTTTCAGGAGTATTTACTAAAATGGCTTCATCTGCCCCCATGGCAAGAGCCGTACGAAGAGCTTCTCCTGAGCGAGATTTTGGTCCAGCAGTAATCGCCCAGACCTGAGAGCCGGGGTTTTTGTCGCGAAATTTAATAGCTTCTTCGACTGCAAATTCATCATAGGGGTTCATGACCCATTTTATACCTGTAGTATCAATTCCTGATTGATCAGGTAGTATCTTTATTTTTGTTTCAGTATCTGGAACTTGTTTTATGCAGACAAATATTTTCATTACGACCTCATCACTTAAAAAGTGACATCAGGTTTACTACATAGTAAATTCAAAATATACAAAAAATTAAGGTGGTTTATGTTAGATTTTTTAAAATCAACAGTCGGTCGTAAATATATTATGGGACTCACAGGCTTGGTATGGATGGGATTTGTTCTTGGACACATGTTAGGTAATTTGCTGATATTAATCAGTGCAGATTTATATAATTGGTATGGCCACGCTATTGTTTCGAATAAGCCCTTACTTTACGGTACAGAAATTGTCATTCTAAGCTGTTTAATAATTCATGTCATAACTGCTATCAGTTTAACTTTACAAAACAGACAAGCACGTCAACAAAGATACGCTATGCCAACTAGTGGTGAAAAAGCTGCAACTTTTGCATCTAAGACTATGGCAATACAAGGTTCATTGATTTTAGCTTTTATAATTATACATTTGATCAGTTTTAAATATGGAACTCATTACGACACTGTTGTTGATAATGTTCCCATGAGGGACATATACAGATTAGTCATAGAGTTATTTAAGCAACCAATTTATGTGGCGTGGTACTGTGTAGCTTTAATTTGTATGATGTTTCATTTAAGTCACGGAGCTCAATCGGTTTTTCAGTCATTTGGTTTACTGCAAAGAAAATTTCAAAAAAATCTAAAAATACTTGGTTGGCTATACGCAGTTATTGTAGCTGGAGGATTTTTAGTACAACCATTATACGTGTTTTTTATTTATTCAAAATAGTTAAGGATTAAATTATGTCATCAAAACTCGATAGCAAAATTCCAAGTGGTTCAATTGAAAACAAATGGACAGAACACAAGTTTAATATCAAATTAGTTAACCCAGCAAATAAAAGAAAACATTCAATTATAGTGGTTGGCACAGGCCTAGCCGGAGCTTCAGCTGCGGCCTCTTTAGGAGAGCTTGGTTATAAAGTAAAATCATTTTGCACGCATGAATCCCCACGTCGAGCTCACTCAGTAGCCGCTCAAGGTGGTATTAACGCAGCTAAAAATTACCAAAACGATGGTGATTCAGTCCAACGATTATTTTATGACACAGTCAAAGGTGGAGATTTCCGTGCACGAGAGGCTAACGTACATAGGCTTGCTGAGGTATCAGTAAATATTATTGATCAGGCTGTGGCTCAAGGTGTTCCTTTGGCACGTGAGTACGGCGGATTATTATCAAATCGCTCTTTTGGTGGAGCACAAGTTTCAAGAACTTTTTATGCTCGTGGCCAAACAGGCCAACAATTATTGTTAGGTGCTTATTCTGGAATGATGAGACAAGTTGATGGTGGAAATGTTGAATTGTATAATCGACGCGAGCTTTTAGATTTAGTCGTCATAGATGGAAAAGCACGAGGCATCATTGTTAGAAATCTATTAACAGGAGAAATCGAGTCCCATGAAGCTGATGCTGTAGTGCTAGCAACAGGTGGATATTCAAATGTGTTTTATTTGTCTACAAATGCTATGGCTTGTTCTGTAACAGCAACATGGCGTGCTCATAAACGTGGGGCATTTTTTGCTAACCCTTGTTATACGCAAATTCATCCAACATGTATTCCTGTTCATGGAACAAACCAGTCAAAATTAACATTGATGTCAGAATCGCTTCGTAATGATGGAAGAATTTGGGTTTCTAAAAATAAAAATGATCAAAGAAAAGCTTCTGATATTCCCGAATCAGAAAGGGATTATTATTTAGAACGAATTTATCCTAGCTTTGGAAACTTAGCCCCTCGAGATATTGCTTCACGACAAGCAAAATTTTTAGCTGACAAAGGGTTCGGAGCAGAAGGACAGGAAGCTGTCTATTTAGATTTTAAAGACAGCATCCATCGTTTAGGGGAAGACAAAATTGCAGAGCGTTATGGAAATTTATTTCAAATGTATGATAAAATTACAGGTGAAAATCCCTATAAAGAACCTATGAAAATTTATCCAGCGCCTCATTATACAATGGGCGGACTTTGGGTAGATTATAATTTAGAATCAACAATTCCAGGTTTGTTTGTGGCGGGAGAAGCTAATTTTTCTGACCATGGAGCTAATCGACTTGGTGCCTCAGCTTTAATGCAAGGCTTAGCGGATGGATATTTTGTATTACCTTTTACTTTGGGAAATTACATTGCAAATACAAAGTTAGAAAAAATTTCAATTTCTCATGATTCATTTAAATCAGCGACTGATTCTGTAAGTAATAACATTAATCAATTGTTTAAAATTAAAGGAAGTGAAACAGTCGAAAGTTTTCATAAACGACTTGGTCGCATTATGTGGAATAACTGTGGAATGTCGAGATCAAAAGTAGGATTAACACAAGCCATTTCTGAAGTTCAAAAATTAAGAAAAGAATTTGAAAGTAATGTTTTAATTCCTGGCGAAGCAAAGTCTGTTAATCCTGAATTAGAAAAAGCAGGTCGTGTTGCGGACTTTATTGAATTAGGGGAATTAATGTGTCGAGACGCTTTAACCAGAGAAGAATCTTGTGGTGGACATTTTCGTGAGGAACATCAAATTGATGGAGAAGCCCTTCGAAACGATGCTGAGTTTTGTCATGCTGCTGCCTGGGAATGGAATGGAAATGCTGATAAGGAACAAACTCGCCATACTGAAGAACTTAAATTTGAAAACGTTAAATTAGCCACACGTTCTTATAAATAAAAGGAATATTGAATGTCAGAAATCAAAAAAAATATTAATTTAAAATTAAAAGTATGGCGACAAAAAGATCATAAAACATCTGGTAAATTTATAACTTATGATGCTCAACAAGTGTCGCCGGACGATTCTTTTTTAGAAATGGTTGACGCTGTTAATGAAGGCCTTATTAAAAAAGGTGAAGAACCGATTGTATTTGATCATGATTGCCGTGAGGGAATTTGTGGATCTTGTGGTTTTATGATAGATGGTAATGCTCACGGTCCACAAAAAGGCACTACTGTTTGTCAGTTGCACATGAGAAATTTTAAAGACGGAGAAACATTAACATTAGAACCATTTAGAGCGAGCGCTTTTCCTATCATTAAAGATTTAATGGTAGATCGCTCTGCTTTTGATCGGATTATTAAAGCTGGAGGATATATTTCTGCTAATACGGGCGGAGCTCCAGATGCTAATGCAGTTCCAATTCCTAAACCTGATGCAGATGAAGCATTTATGTCAGCTACGTGTATTGGCTGCGGAGCCTGTGTAGCTTCTTGTAAAAATGCATCAGCAGCGCTATTTACAAGCGCTAAGATCACACATTTATCATTACTTCCTCAGGGAAAAGTCGAAGCTGATCAACGAGCAATAGACATGGTCACGCAAATGGATACTGAAGGTTTTGGAGCTTGCACAAGCACAGGTGTTTGCTCAGCATCTTGTCCTAAAGAAATTTCATTGATTAATATAGCAAGCATGAATCGTCAGTTTTTAAAAGCGTCTGTTGCAAAAAAAGAAGAAGTTTCTGGTGGGGATCTAGCTTAAATTGAAAGATTTTATTAAAATTTTTTTAGTCCTTTGTTCTGTTGTCAGCGCTTTTTATTATGGAAGATCTTTTGGCGAAAAAACAATGACAGAATCAAACGAGATTAAATCTTTAAAATCTGAAAATTTTGAAAATAAAAACGCTCAAGTCGAGTTAGACAATATAAAAATCAAATTTCAAAATTTACTGGATAGTGCTGATCTAAAAAAAGCGGATGAAGTTTTAAGTAAAATTATAACCATTTTATTGGCCGATTTAAGTTTAAAAATTTCTGAAGACAGCGAAAAAGATTTAAACGAGGGTAAAAAAATCTGTATTGAAAATCAAAGCAAAGAAAAAAAGACTGAAAAAAATATCAGCATACCTGAAGAAGAAAAACCAGCAGAAAATATTAAAAACTTGGAAATTAAAACACCACAATTTAAAAATAGCGGTCAATTTAAAGCAGCAGAATTTCTAATAGAAGAAGCAGAAAACAACAGTGAATTATACAAATCATTAGATAAACTTGTAGTCAAAAGAATTGATAATTTATTACTTAACTCTAAAAAATTATCAATGGAGCAAAGCAAAATTTATTTTGGAAGTTATCGCGGAAGCATACTAGGCGAAGACAAAAAAATATTTGGCACTCTCGTTATGAGTATTGATCAGGGTCCTAATAATGATGTTAAAGGATCGATTTCAATTTTCAAAAATGGATCAGAAGTTAATGGAAGTCAGTTTACGTCTCCTAGTATCGGTTATGAACCAAATGAATCAAAAGCCACAATTATTAGTGTAGCAGGAACTCATTCCTTACAAGTATACAGAATTGAAAAATTGAATAAATTAGCAGGAATTTATTATGAGCGTCTTCCAAATGGCACGACTAAAATGATTGGAAAATTTATTTTAATGCGCACTGATATTTAGGATATTGGTCATAAATAAAAAATTTTACAATTTATCGTTTCGTTCTAACCATAACTAGATGCATGAACCGTCTCATAAGTAGACACAACTTTGACTTTCATAAAAAACATTTTCAACACGACTTTCATCTCAACTTTTAACTTAAAAGTGTCGATAAGCTTTATAACATATTATCGAGGATATAGTTGTGAAAAAAATAAACGAATTAATGATTGAATTAGGCTTTAATCCAAATGGTTCAGACTCAGTTAAAGAAGCTTTTATTAAAAACTTAATTAAAGCCTCCGTTGGAGTAAATGTTGTAACGCCAAATGAGAAAAAAATAATACAGGCTTTTCCTGATAAAATTATTTCGTTTCCAAAGCAAATGACTTTTGATTTTATTGACGAAGATTCACTCAATCAAAGAAAAAAAGCCTAATTAATTTTTTTAGATTCATTCAAAAAATCTTTAATTCTATAATTAATAAGATCTGGAAAATCAAGCTGACTGCAATGTGAACCATAGGGGACAAAATAATACTCTGAATTTTCAACTTTTTGAGCCATACTTTTTTGAATTGTTGACGGAGTAATAAAATCTTTTTCACCAGCAATAATTAAGCAAGGCTTATCAATATCAAATAAAATGTCAGTTCCATCAAAACTAAATATATGGTTAAACAGTTCAAAAAAAATGGGAAGTTCTAAGCGAGCCACTCCTCGACAATACATTTCAATATCTTTGTACTGAGTTAATCGAATATTAAAGCCTCCGGCCAAGGCCATGATTTGAAGTGCGAATGGGTTATCGATCAAAGCTTTCCAAAGAGAATTTGCCAAATCGGGCGATTTTTTATATTGGTCTTTTAAAAAATGGTAAATGGGTTCAATGACATCAAAACCCATAATTTTTTGCAGTGGGTTTTTAGCAAAACCATTTATAAAAGTAAGAGATTTAAAAATTTCAGGAAACTGTTCATATGTTTTAAGTAAACATGGCCCTCCAAAACTATGTCCTACAAAATCAGCTTGCTCATAACCTAAGTGTTTTAGTAATCCTCGAATATCAAATGCAATATGTTCCATACTTAAGTTTGAAAAATCTTTAACTGGTGTACTTTTATGATGTCCACGAATATCGAAAGTAATAACTTTGTAAGATTTAGAAAAAAAATCAACCTGATGATGCCAATGATTAAGTAAGCAGGCAATGCCGTAAACTAAAACTAAAGGTTCACCCTGCCCTTTTGTTTCGTAATAAATTTTTGTGCCGTCGAGAGCTTTAAAATATCCATTTGTTTTTGAAATGAGCTCTGTACTTTTCATAATTTAATCCTAAGTCAGTGGTGATATCTCAATAATGTTTGTGCCAAAAGTAAATTTAATAGATTCTTTTAAATAAAAAAGAACACCGTTTGTTAAATTTGTAATAATTGTTTGATCACCATTTTGAGTGAATTTTAAAAGTTCATGTGGAAGGGTTGAATCATTTATATTTAAATCAAGCTGATTGTATCCTAAAATTCGCGGACCATAGCTAACTGTTAAAATCTCACCTGATTGAAGCCCCTGAAGAAAAGTAATTTGCAAAGGCACTAAAAAGAAAAAAAAATCAGGAGAGAAAAAACTTTTTATATTAACTTTGTCTATAAAATCAGCAGATATGCTGTCCCAAGAATTTGAAGAAGGAAGAAGTCTATTAACGACTTTAAAGCTTGTATTTCCTAAGCTAAAAATAAGTCCTGGAAAAAGTGATATACTCGTTGTTTCTTCAGTTTTTAATCTAATCTTATTTTTCCCTAAGCTATTGATTTTCCAATCATTATTGTGATCAATCTGAATTTGAGCATGGCTATCTGATATTTTAGGATCGTTAAATATTTTTTGACTAAAAATATAATCCTTTTTTAAAGGAATGTAAGTTGAGTTTAAATTTCCGTCGAGAACAAAAAGAGTCATGATTCATCATAAAGTTAGAGAACAAGCCTTGTCTAGAAGCAAAACAAATGCTAAACCAAAGGTCACAAAAAAGTCATCCTTGCTCTTATTAATAATAATAAGGGCTTACAACCGAAAGGATTTTATGGATCTTAAGAAAACAGAAGCCAAGCGTCCGTACGAAGCAGTCATATTAGTACACCCAGACGCAAGTATTGAAGAGCAAAAAGAGCTTTTCAAAAAAAACAAAAACACTATTTCAGGTTTTAACGGAACAGTTCATGCTGTTGAAACTTGGGGAAAAAGAAATTTAGCTAACCAAATCGGTAAATTAAAAAAAGCTATTTATTTCCATACTGTTTTTGAATCTAATCCTCAAGCTATCGCAGAGTTAGAGCGAACTATGCGCATCAACGATAAAGTTTTACGATTTATACATACAAGCTTAGACGAGCGCGTATCTGTAACAAAACACATTGAAGCTTTTAAAAAAGGCTTAGCTGAGTCAGTACAGCGTGAAAAAGAACGTGATGCTAAAGCTCAATTACGTCGCCAAGCAGCCCAACAAGCTCGAATGGATCGCGACGAAGATAATTAGTTTTTAACTAAATATTTAATCGTAGAACGATGTCAAAAGTTCAAATTAACAACCAAAAGCTAAATAAAACTGCAATAGTTGCTGCTGCTTCTGCACTAGCTGTATTGCTGATGTCTTTTTTAGCGGCTCCATTTATTCGAGTTTTTGCTTTAACAGCAAAATCTTTAGTTTACTGGAGTGTTGGTGTTTTATTAATAGCTTCGCTTTCTGTTTTTAATCTTTCCATAGCTTCAATTTATGTAGGATCAGTTTGGATGACTTTAGGCCTCTACAATGAATTTGAAAAGCGTGGAATGAGTTGGAAAAAAACAAGTCTTGCTGCTATTTTATTCGGATTTTTATCAGCGGTTATCGGGTTGTTTATTATTGCAGATCAAAAAATGCAAATAGCAGATCATTTAAACTCATTCATAATTCCTTTAGAAAACGCATTAAAGGGAAAAATGAGTTCTGATGAAATTATAAAATTAAACATCGGACAATATTTAATAGGTATTTTTGCATCTGCTTTAGCAGCTACGATTAGTCTAGCAATAATGTTTGAAAATCAGATATTTAAATTATTCAACATGCAACGAGAAAAAATTTCAACAAGCATAAAATGGATTGAATTTAAAGTTCCTGAAATATTTATTTGGAGTACTTTAATTAGTTTATTCCTCGTACTTATTGATTTTCAATTTTTTGTAAAATCTGTTTCTTTAAAAGTAATAGCTTCAAATGTTTTAATATTTTGTAGTGTTGTTTTATTTTTTCAAGGTTTAGCTATAGTTGAATATATTTTACGGTTTTATGGTTTAAAGGGCTTAATTAAAATATTAATATATTTTATTGTTTTGGGATGGATGGGTCCGGCAGTTATTGCTTTAGGAATAACTGATTATTGGATGGATTTTAGAAAAAAATTGAGACTACAATTAAAGTGAGGATTATATGAAAGTTATTTTACAAAAAGATGTTAAGGATTTAGGAAAAGTTGGAGATTTAGTAAATGTTTCTTTAGGTTTTGCTAGAAATTTATTATTTCCTAGAAAACTTGCTATTGAAGCAACAGAAACAAAAGTTAATGAATGGAATCATTTAAAGCGTGTTGCTGAATCAAAAAAGAAAAAAGCTCAAGCCGAAAGACAAGAGTTTTTAAATAAAATTAAAGGCACAACAGTTACTTTTAAATTGAATGCTGGAGAAAATGAAAAGCTTTTTGGAACAGTGACAACTTTAGATATTTCAAAAGCGCTGGGAAAATTAGGTTTTTCAGTGGATCGCAAAGACATTATATTAGCAGAGCCTATTAAAGTTTTAGGAACACACAAGGCAGTAATTAAGTATTCTGAAGGTCTAGAAGCAGCTATACAGGTTGCAGTAGAAAGACAGTAAAAGACTGAATTGTTTCAAAATAAAAGGCTCTGACTTTAAATCAGAGCTTTTTTATAGGAGCTACTATGATTAAAATATTTTTTAGCACTACATTTGTTGTTTTACTTGTTCAAGCAGCAAGACTAACAGATTCAAAAGTAAAGCATAAAATTAGTGAAGATAAAATATTAATTGAAGTTGATAAAGGTTTTCATATCAACGAAAAAGCACCAATCACTTTAAAATTTTTTGTTTGCGATGATAAAAATACAGTTTGCGAACAACACGAAATTAAACCAACTCTTAAAAAATAAATGATATTTAATTTTTTCATCACAATTTTTGTGGCTTTATTTACCTTAAGCTCTGCAGCTGAGGATTTAGTAAAATTATACGAAGAACTTATAGATCTAAATTTGCGAATTGCCTATCCAGCACAGGCTGAAAAATCTTTTAAAGTTCACTTGTTAGACTCTTATAAAAAATTTCCTGATTTTAACAAAATAAGAGCAGAAAATTTAATTCCATTAGCAGAAAAAAATTTATTTGAAGGAACAATGGCGTATATTTCTGTTTTTAAAAAAAAATACAAATATAATGTTTTACTAAATAATGAAAAAATTGTTTTTAATGTGAAAGTATTTTTTAAAAATTCGACTCCAAAGGAAGATATCTACTTTAAGCAAAAAATATTACAGGCATCTAGCATTTGGAATGACTCAAAACCAAAATTTAATTTTAATTATTCTTTTGTGTTTGAATCTACAAAAGATCAAAGCAAAGCTAATTATAAAATTGAACTCCGGGACGATACTCGTGGTCCGTACGATACTTTTTGGAATAGAAAATGGAATCAGTTTACAATCGCTCATGAAATTGGTCATATGATGGGGCTAGGTGATGAATACGAAACGGCAACTAGCGAGCTTGATTGCTTAGAATCTTCTTTGATGTGTTCAAGCCAATCAGGAAAATTGTTATTACATCACTATTATTTTATTTTACGTCGACTTATTAAAGATGAATCTATTAGACTTTAAGCCCTCTAAAAAAATTTGCATATTAGGGAATGTGGCTTCTGGCAAAACCAGGTTGGCTCGAAAAATAGCTCAGCAAAATTTAATTGAAGTCACACATGTCGATTCGATTCAATTTGATAAACACTTACAAATTCAACCATTAGAAAAAACACGTCAATTTTTAAAAGATATTGAAAATTTAAATCAGTGGATTATTGATGGTTATGGCCCTTTGGAAATGCTTGAGCAAAGATTTCAAAAAGCTGATTTAATTATATTTTTAGACCCACCCCTTTGGAAAAATTATTTTTGGTTAACATACAGACAAATAAAAAATATTTTTTCTGGCAGAAACGAATTACCTATTGGAGCCAATGAATTGAAATGGATACACATTAAAAAATTGTATCGAACAACTTGGACTATTCATTTTATCATGAGAAAAGAACTTTTGAAATTATTAGATCACACAAATAACAAGGCAAAGGTTGTTAGACTGTGATGAAAATAATTTTTGTTTGCTTTGCTCTTTTTAGTTTTAAATATTCTCATGCTGCGTCTATTTCTCCGCTTTTTGGAGTCGGTCAAGAGACATTTAATTTTACTGTAAGTAATATTAGTAATAATCAAAAAGATATTGTTTTTTCTCCTAATATTGCGGGAATAACACGCTATGCAATTAATGCTAATGGCTTTAGTTTTGGAATTTCAAATAGAGCTCCGGCAACGACTGTTGATCCACAAAAAGGTTCAAAAGTTTTTGATTTTCAATTAGGTTATCAACGAAAAAATTGGGGAAGTGATACTTTTTATCAAACATATTCTGGTTTTTATACTCAGAATACAAATCAAACACAGTTGTTCCAGACTTAAAATTTTTATATTATGGATTAATAGGAAGATATTCTTTGAGTGAAAGCCAGTTTTCAGTCAATGGCCTTGTTGACCAATCAGATGAAATTAATCAAACATCTGGCAAATATTATTTAGTTGGTGGATTTCGCTATCATAGCATGGAAAACAGCAATTCTCTTTTACAACAGGAAGCCTTTGGATCAAATTTAGAATTAGAAGCATTCGAAAATTGACAGCGACCTCAATTAATTTAAGAGTAGGAGCTGAAAAATATTGGGTCAATTCAGGCAAACTATTTTTCGGTGGATTATTTGATTTAATTGGAACATATGCTTTTTATGATTATAAAACGCTTACAGATTCAAAAAAAATTCTGATTTTACATTGAGTTATAATTTAAAAATTGGATTTGGCTATGCAGGTGAAGCTTTAAAAATTGGATTTCATGTTTCTACTGAAACCACGACATTGAAAGCGCCAGGAAGCGGCACAAACAGATCAGAATCAATAAGAAATTTGTTATATATTCGATTTGTTTTTTAGTCAGAGATTAAGTATATAGTGGGGATGAAATTAATATTAGTTGTTTTGTTTTTTTTAAATTCGATAAAAGTTTTTTCTAACGAAGAAAAAATCGAGTTATTTGATTTAGTCACAGAAATTCCTTCTACATCTCGGGAAACGATTAAAACTTCTACTTCTAAAAAATCAATTCCTTGGT
Source organism: Pseudobdellovibrionaceae bacterium (assembly GCA_043765175.1). Taxonomy (GTDB): domain Bacteria; phylum Bdellovibrionota; class Bdellovibrionia; order Bdellovibrionales; family Bdellovibrionaceae; genus Pseudobdellovibrio. The sequence continues at coordinate 63,570 of JAYUJM010000141.1, forward strand.
GGGTTGGAATTATTGGATCTACTTTAATTTTATATAATAACGATGAAGTTATTTTAGAAAACTGGCAACGTGAAGGTCGAGCTGCAGGCATTGGAAATGAAGACAAAACAAAAGCTGTTTTATCTGTAGGAGAAATAGATATTCTTCGATTACCAACAGATACAGGCTCATTCATGTATTTTTTAGGTGATGGTTGGACTCACGCAAGTATTGCTACAGGATTTTTGCTAAATGGTCATTTTGGTGAAGATAACCGAGCTTACAACACAGGCATGAGATTGGTTCACGGTATGATGACATCCACGATATTTAATCAATTTTTTAAGCGAGCATTTGGCCGCGAAAGTCCTTATGTGCGCACTGAGCCCTTTGGAAGATGGAGTCCTTTTCCTAGTATTGCGGAGTATCAAGCGAGAACATCTAAATATGATGCCATGCCTAGTGGACACGTAATGACGGCAACCCTTACTTTTACAATAATTAATGAATCATATCCAGAATATGAAAAATATATTTTTCCACTTGAAGTACTTTGGGTATCGGCATTAAGTTTTCAAATGGTTAATAATGGTGTTCACTGGGCCAGTGATTATCCACTAGGTATTGCTATGGGTTACGTTATAGGAAAAGCCAGCATGCAATTGGGAAAAAAACAAGATCTAACAGACTCCCCATCAAACACTTCATGGATGATTTTACCCTATTCAAACTCTCAGGCTGATGGAATTACTTGGATGTATCGGTATTAGGACAATAAAAGTACAAGTGTCTCAAAGTTATCCACATTAACATTCTAATTTGTCTTTATTTTTTATCTAAATTGGTATTTACAATGCGGCATAAATTAGTTCGAGGTCATTTATGCAAAAATCAATTTTAATAAGTTCGCTTTTTATTTTTCAATCTGTTTATTCATTCAGAGTGGAAGATATAAAAGGTGCTCTTACAGAACATTTATCATTATCAGGAAAAAAAGAAATTTGTTCTATCGCAAATAAACAAAACGCAAAGTTTTATTCACAAGATGATTTAGAGTCTGAAAAGAAATTGTGTGATATTGATTTTTACAACACTCAAGCCATTTGTCCAAAAATGCAATCGACTAATCCCGGAGTAGAGATTTTAGATTTTATTCCAGGTAAAACACGCATTGAGTCTATGAATTACTGTCAAAATAGGCCACAAAATTTTGAAAAAATAGCAAAATTTAAAAGTAGCGTTAGTTGTTCTTACACTCCATCAATATTAGCTTATTATCATATGTCTAGAATACTTAAAGCAGGCAGAGTGCCAGTGGCCGTTTTGCGAACTATGGATGTTAAAGAACATTTATCTGTGGCACAAAAAGGTTTCTCTATGGTGCCAGCAGGATCAGTTATCCAACAAACTTGGAAAAGTTTTGTTAACGTTGATTTAAATTTAAATAACAATGATGTTCTTGATGAAAAACGAGAATTTGTATATGGCGCATTAGTTGAAAACCCAAAGAGCGAAGAAAAATATACTGAAATGAATTTGTTTAAAAATTATGAAACTCGGTATGAATCTTTTTTTCAATTAAAACCCTATTTAAATGTATCTAGCCCTAAACCAATTTTGGAATTAGCCATAGACTCTTTAGCAAGTAATGTCGTTTCTTTAATTGTTCAAATGAAAGATGTCAGCGACATGGTTTTACTAGATACACTTTTTACTCAACAAGATCGAATAGGTAATATTCATTATAAAGGAAAATGGTATTTTATTAAAAAAGATGATAAAGGAATTAATAAAATAATAGAAGAAAAATCTAAAGCAACTTTTCAGTTTAATACAAAAACATGGAATATTCCTGAAGCAGAAAAAGTTCATTTAACTACAGGCGGTTTTTTAGTCAAAGAAATGATTTTAAAAGATAATGATTGTGGTGTTAATGTAAATAAATACGAAAATAAAATGAGACAGAATAACGCCATTGAAAACTTAAAACACATGAGCCCTAGAACATATAAGAAATTCATGGCTTTTTACAAAGTGGCAAGATTACCAGATTCATTAAACTGGTACAGTCAAGAATGGTTGATGACTAATGCTGACATTGGTTTGACTCAACCGATAAATAAAAAATCTTTTTTAGCAAATTTGGATCGTGCAAAAACTGTACTGTTGCAAAATTGTAAAAGTGGAGCTTTAAAATTGGATTTAGATGTTGAAGGATATTTAAATAATCAAATTGAAAAAGTCAGTTGTGAAGAGTAATTTGTTATTTATTAATTTTAAAAAAACTTGATAGATTAAAATGAGAATCTGCAAAATTATTTTATTTTTTCTAAAGTATCAAAAGCAAGCTTACCACCGATTAAATCGGATGTTTGCAAATCAGGATAATATTTTAAATCTGTATCAGTAATTGTAGCAAATGTATGATAAGCATCGCTAGGTTTCCAATTTTCTTTTTTTGCATAAAACTTTAACGCAAGTACTGCGAGTTCTAGCTTTGCTTCAGTGTCTAAAATGCATTTTATTTTTCTAGGCATAATTTTTAATAATTTAGCTTAGAGATTCTTTTTTTTCAAACAATCCTTATTTGGCTTGCTTCGTTAATTTCTGCAAGACGATGTGAAAAAATGCTATCTAGGTTAAACAATATTTTTAATTTTGTTCTTAATAAATTTGGTTTTGAATTTAGACGTATTCAAACAACTCTAGGAAAAGACGTTCTTAAGGATTTAACTTATTTAGCACAAACTAAAGAAAAGTTGATCATATTTGATATTGGTGCAAATGTTGGTCAATCAGCCAAAGTGATTTCTCAACTGTTTCCAAATTCCAGCATTCATTGCTTCGAGCCTTCAAAAGATTCATTTTTAGAATTAGAAAAAAATATGGCAAACAGGAATGTGGTATTAAACTAATTAGCGTTAGGTTCAACTACTGGAAAAATTAAAGATCGTATAATGGTAGACTTAAAAACAATAGATACTTACTGTGCTGAAAATAGAATTACAAATATTGATATACTAAGAATAGATACTCAAGGTTTTGAACTAGAAATTCTTAATAGAGCAAAAACATTTTTAGAAGAAAATAAAATTCACATTATAACAACCGAAATTATTTTTTCAGAAATGTATGAAAAGTTGCCTAGACACGATGAAACTATTTCGTTGTTAGCCAATCACGGATTTAAGTTAGTTACTTTTTATCCGCAATATTACAAAGACAACCGCCTTAGCTGGACCGACGCTTTGTTTATTAATGATAGTTTTAGTAAATAATCGAATCATTTGGTAGGGAGTACAGGATTCAATTTAGCCACTTTTCTGCAATTATTAACAGTTTTTAAAATTTAATAAGTTTTGTTAAATCTTATTAAATTTCAAGTGGTTAGTCTATCAAAAGTGTTCGAAACCTAAGAGCACATTATTAACGCTTATGAGGGCTTTTTAAGGAAATAGGTCCATATTTAGCCCATGAGATTCAACACACTTCTGACTTGTGAATTTTTAGATTTGAGGCACACTTTTAATATATACACCCCCAGTTGCCTCGGCGGCTGGGCGCAGGCTACCCAAAGGTAGCTTTTGCTTTTTTTAGATTTCTATTTTTTCAGCTGCAATTTTTTGCTGTATTTGAATACACTTCGTTTTTAAGGCTAAGTACAGTTCACCATTTAAAGAATAATCTGCCGCAGTTATCAGATCACAGCGTTTGTCAGCACTCATTTGGCCTAATCTTTTTTTAATGTCAGCTGTTGGCTTATTTTTATTATAAACGACAACACCCATACCGCCGCGATCGCGCACTAAAGACAGTGCTGGCACATCAGTCGGACCGTCACCGATATAAATTAAATTTTCGAAATGGCACCAAAGTTTTTCTGATTCGACTTTGTGGTTAACTTCTTTTTTTGAATCTAAAAAAGTTCCTTTTGTTATTTCAAATAAAGATCTGGTTTTCATAGTTTCATCCATGCAAAATACAGGAACACTTTCAGGACTTTCACCATGAGTATCCTTTTCATTGATGATAACAGCATATCGGCAACCCCAAACCCAAGTGAAAAGATTTTCGGGCACTAGCAATTCGACATAGTCTTTAATGCCAGCAGATACAATAAAGTGATGAACTGAAATATTTAGTTTTTTAAAGTCAGCTGTAGTTTCTAAAGATTTTAGCTCTTTAAGAAAGACTTCAACATTTTTAAATAACGTAACTTGATTTTTTAATTTCTTAAAAAATTCTGTGTTTAACGGAGTTTTGCTTGCGTATGCAATTTGTGAAAGTGAATACATCCATGTGGGCGCGTCAGAGGCTAATACGTGTTCCCAGTCTTTTTTATCAGTGTAACCAGATTGACCAATTTTTTTGATCATTGACCAAAAATCTTGTTCTTTTCCATGACCTTTAAAATATTCGATTACTTTTGAAGTTGAATCGTCTGGTGTCAGCGTGCCGTCAAAATCCCAAACAATAGAAATATTGCGTGAATTCACAAAAATTATTTTAACTTAAGCGAAGTAGTAACTTTAGCAGGGGCTGAAAAAGTTTTAGCATTGGTGCTTTTAATCGTTGGAAATTTAACACGAATAAAATTTGAAATATCATAACCACTAGAATTTAATTGTTGCTTAGCAGGGGCAGTTTTTTTTGTTTTAGACATACAGCAGCCTCATTTGTAGTTATTATCTTTAAACAGATTAAACGATATAAATCACCCGCTTCAAGCAAATTGAATAAAGTCTAGTTTTTAAGCACAAAAATGACATGGCAGCGAAATAGTCGCTATTTAGCCGATGAAATTCAACACACTTCTGACTTGCTAATTTTTAGAAGACTTCTAAAGAATCTTTACGGCTTAGACAGCAAGTTTTTTGAAATCCTTTTGATTTGTGCCTTAGACAGTTGGTCAAGCACATCGTTTAATGGCCGACCCTTTAGTTTCCAGAAGCTAAGTGCACCATTCATTCTGACTGGCTTTTTTAGTTTTATAATATTTTTCAGGTGAAAGCCATAACCGCTATGAAACCACTTTTTCGTTTCACGAGTTAAGCTCTTTTTTGTAACGACATCAGTCAGCTCTGCAATACCAACGATTGCTCCAAATTCAACATTTTCGGGCGTTAAGCGGTACTTATATTCTTCTTGGCAATATTCAAATCTACCAAGATCTTTGGACTTTGATGCATGGATAGCAACATAGCCCCTGAATTTGGTATCCCAACTTCTATTTTCAATATTTTTGCCTTTTGATACAATACATTCGGCCCAAGGTTGCGCGATGCTGAGTGCCTTCATTTCTTTGATTGGTAGAGTGTGCTTTTTCATTTTATAGTTAACTATACAACTTTTAAGAAGTATTTCATACCGCGTTGATGACACCAGTCTTCAGCCGCTTTTTTCTTTAATGCTACATTGGGATCATCTTTAAGATGGCTTCCTTTAATTTCAATAAGCGCCAGTTCAGCTTGATTTTTTCTTCGAACTAAAAAATCTGGATAGTACTTGGCGGGAATGCCTTTTTTATTCCGATAAGAAATTACGATTTTATGAACCTTTGTCCAAGCGATAACGTTAACATCTTCTTCAAGTGCTTCTGCATATCGTTTTTCGCCAGCAGTAGAATCAAGTGTTTCAAAATTATAAGGAGATTTTTTTCCTTCAAAATATATTTTTTCAGCCATGTTTAAGAAGCTCCTCACTATAAATACGATTGTTAAGTTCGAAATACACAGCTTCTCTAATTTGCGGCAGGCTTATACTAATAGCATAAACTATGTGTGAATTTGCACTAGATAGAACTTGTTTCGCGGCCAAATGTTCTTCGACTTTTTCCAATATAACTCCGTAAATATGAGTCATTCGCGTTGCAAATGGATCATATTTTTCAGACATTTCTTTCGACCAGGCCATAATTTCTTTCTGTACTTCGTCAGCAAGCTGTACTGATTTTTGAGAAGTAGGAATCGCCGTCACCCTAAGACCACGTGTTGAATTATGCTCAGGTGTTTGAGGACGCATACTTTTAACACCTTCAATTTCAACTTCTACAAAAATTAGTTTTTCTGGTTTATAATCTTTTAGGCACTCAAGGGCTTCATCAAGCAATTCAAGGGCTCTGCCAAAAGTTAAAGTTTCAAGTGGCTTAGAATCAGGAACTTTCAAAAGCTCTAGTAATTCGGGTCTAATGACAGTTTGTGGTCCAAGCCGATTTTGTTCTTCTTGATTTGCAACAGGGTTTTCTGAATCACGAGGAATTTCTCTTTCTCGAACTACTTCAGATCCTTCTAACACAAGAGCATCAATTTCAGCCCAAAGACCATCAAGACACAATGCTTTATGATCAATGATTGTAAGCTCTTGAATATTTCTGTCTGACTCGCAACCATTTCGTCGGATTAGACGAAGCCCCCGACCTAATACTTGATGTGCAAATAGTGGGGAACCAAAACCACGCAAAAGACAAATCACAGATACCTCGGGAACGTCCCAGCCTTCGCGCAACATATACACTGACACAACGCTATCGTACGGTGATTTAAAATCGCCCAGATTAGCTGCAGCTTCGCGGAGTTCTTTTTTTTCATAGTCAACTTCATCATCGACAACGAGCAGGGGATTCAATTTAAATTCTTCTTTCATAACTTCTATTGCTTGCTTAGCGCCTGCGATACTTGGGGCAATCACGAAAAGAAGTGGCTTGAATCGTCCATCAGCTAACTTAATTTTTTCTAGGTGAGCCTCGTAAGCCAACTGTAGTTGCAATTTCATTGGACCAGGGTCCATCACTAATTGAAGGTTTTTCTTTCTTGGCAGGTCTTCCCAATCGATTTCACGAATCTGTAAAGATTGACCTGTTGCCTCGTCTTTAAAAAGTAGATTCCCAATATCAATTGCACCAAGACGGGTCACTTCAGGGCGCTTCACAACTACGTCTTTAATTAGTCTGGGGTAACTTGTAAAAGTTTTATCAATAAATCGACTGTTTTTATAGCTGCCAGTGATTGCTTCGACTACAGATAGATTATAAATTTCGTGTGCTTCGGGTCTTAAATTATCTGCACGATCGGGGGTTGCTGTAACATCAAATCGAAAGTCAGTCTTAGTTTTTAGAATATCTAAAGTTCGCTTGTATTCAGGCCCTCTGGTGTTGTGTGCCTCATCATTAAAAATTGCCAAGCAACCGCCATGATCAGTAACAAATTTTAAGTGATCTTGCCCGCCCGCATATCCTTGTTGAAATTGATGTCTATTGGCGACAATTAAATTATTACCGATCAAGTTTGTTAGGTTTTGGAAGCTATCAACAATGACTGGTCTGATTTCTTTTCTGACTGATGCGAATTCTAGTGGTATTAAGTTAAATTCATCAAAAACAGACCCTGTTTCAAAATCACGCTTCAGCCGATCTCGAACAATTGTATTGGGACAAAAAACTATAAATGTTTGAATTTTCTTCAAGCAAAATAGCCATGACATAACTGCCGCCATAACGACAGTCTTACCCGTTCCAGTGGCAAGCGTGGTCATTACAGGACTAATATTTAAAAATTCATGACAGTAAATAACTCTCTGAACAGATTCCGATTGATGGGGAAGAAGTCTTTTTTCACCTGAGATTCTACCAATTGGAAGCAGGTGATTTAAAAATACTTGAGTCTCTCGACTAGAATCTACCCATCTGGACTTTCTCCAAATCTCAAATTTTTCACCATGTATAGCTTCCCATTTACTGGCGGTTAGAAATTCCGCCATTAGGATGCCTTAACTAATTTTTTTGAAATCGACAATTTTGTGACCGTAATTGCCTCAGCACCTGATTTATCAAAAACCCTTAATGCTACCATGAAGTCGCCATCATTCGGAAAAGTGTATTCAATTTTTTTGTAATCGTTAAGTGGATTCCCATCGCCATCTGCATCAGATTTAAAGTTAGGTTTTGTTGAAGGCGAAAATTTATTTTTGTAGTTAAAATCCCATTGGTAGTAGTGAATGTCTGAACCATTAGATCCACAAGATGCAGTAGCATCAAAAATCCAAGTTAAACCCGCCTTGTGTGCCTGGCGAATAAGTGCTGCAGGTTTATTAATAAATCTAATGTTATCGCCTTTGAACTCGTTACTATCAATATCCACTAATTTGACTTGAATTATCTGAATATCAACACCACCAGCACCTTTTCTTAGATCGGTGACATATTTTTCAGCTTCTTTTGAAACATTCCAAGCTAGTATCACGCCATTTTGAACTTTTCGATCTACTAAGTCTGCGCAAAACTCTTCAATTTGGTGATTTTTTAAATTAGCTTTTGACGGAGCTACAAAAATCGCTTTTCCATCTTTATAGCCATGAATATAATCGCCTTGATTTTTTGGTAGTGCTCCGTAACATTTTAAAATAAAATCAACGTATTCTGTTGCCTCTAGTTCTCTAACTTGGTCACGCTCATAGATGCCATGATAGTCTACTACGAACCCAGCCGTGGGAGATTTTTTTAAAGCTTTAATACCAGTTTCTTTATCATAAACTGACATAAGGCGATCACGAGCAACGGAGACTGCAATCCGTGAAATATCTGTGCCAATCCACTTTCTACCGAGTTTTTCGGCTACGGCCAAAGTTGTTCCGCCGCCAGAGAAAAAATCTGCAACCACATCACCAGCGTTTGAAGAAGCAAGAATAATTTTTTCTAATAAAGCTTCAGGTTTTTGTGTCGGATACCCAATTCTTTCTTTAGACATCCCATTAATAGTGGGAACACTCCAAACATCTCTTGGAAGCTTAAGTGTTTTGTCAGAATGCTTTCCTTTGTCGGCGGCCATTGTGGCACCTTTTGTTCCAGTAGCTAATCTACGAAGAACCTCATCTTCTCTTTTTTCCATTACATCCAAGGCATTAAAAGTAAATTTTTTATCCTTAGAGTAGAAAAGAATATCATCATGTTTCCTATTCCATCTTGTCTCAACATGAATACCCCAGGAATAACTCCAAATAATATTAGCCTTAAAGCCAGGATCATTTCCATCTTTTCCGCCAATGCCAAAAATTTTATCCATTTCACATTTGGCATAATGCGAAACGTGCCAATCTAAATGTAAATAGATTGAAC
>JAYUJM010000142.1:0-14903 GCA_043765175.1 Pseudobdellovibrionaceae bacterium
TTTTTATCTTGTTTTCATTCTCTCTTTTTGCAAAACTTATGAAATAGAAATAGTAAAGAAAAAAGATAATGCTTCAGAATATGTGAGGGCACTAAAAGATACAAATACTGAAAGCTCAAAACCTTTACTTATTTTTGCTTCTAAAAAAAATAATACAAAGTATAGAATTAGTCATAATTCTTGGAAAGAATTTAAAGTAGGAGAACGGCTGAATTTACTTTATTCGATGTATAATTCAAATTTAGTCAATCAAGAACAAAATGATAAATTTTGCTTTATCGGAGAAGCAGATGATATAGTCTCTCATTTTTTACAGAAAAAATTCCTATCAAAAAAGTGAATAAAATAAAAATATCGACAAGTACGGATCAAAGTTTGATAGGCATTTCAGTTGATTTTATAAAAGAAAAAATAAATTTAAGATCTAAAAAAATATATTTTCAATTTCCCAGCTGTACAGAGGGTGGAAAATTTCCGCTTTTAAAAGATGTTGATGATTTGTCAACTTTTATTGATTATAAGGAAATAAATCGTGAAATCGCACAGGTAATTGGTGTTAATCCTAAACTAGTACCTCCAATAAATAAAGATTCCGATATTTTAAATGGATCAGATATTTTTGATACAATCAACAAACTAGATGAACCGTTATTCAAAGAACAAAAACTTCAAAGATTTTTACCAAAATTAGATTATCACAAAATCAAAATTTCTGAAAAAAGTCGACCTTGGAAAGGAAAGAGTATTTTAACTGAGGACGAGGCAAAAAAAGTTGCAGATATAGTTTTAGATCACTTTTATGATGGAATGGTCCAGAATTTACTAAATAAAGATGATAATTTAAATGCACAAAAGACACCTGCTGAAAATCCACAATGGTGTCATATGCCATGGTTAAATATAGGTAATTCCAGACGCGAATTTGTTCACGGTTTAACTAAAGAACGGGACATTGAACCATCTCCTATTTTTCCAAATGCAGGAAAAACTCCTGAAACTCAAGGTACTGACTGGGGTATCGGATACTTCAATGATATTGGTTGCTCAACAATCAATAAAGTTTTTGGCAATACATCAAAATTTTTACCGATCGCTAATTTTAATTTGGCTCAGTTTGAAGATGGAGCGGCTTCTATTAAGGTTTTATTTACAACAGCTCAGTTACCTGAGCAAAAAAATAGTTTTTCTTGGTATGCAAATGTGAGTTTGCCAGGTTTTAATGTGAGAAGACTCCAACAGATTCGTTTAATACAAATAGATGTAGCTATTAAAGATTCAACGGTTAGGGGAACTGACCCTCGTGCAAATAATTGGTTTATGATGACATATTACTTTGATAATACTTACAATTATACATACACCTCACAAAAAAGATTAAGAAATACTGCAGTTGAGTCTTTGTTAAAGATGAGGCCAGTCGGAGTTCAATTTGGTTTTACAAACAAAGAATCAATAATTTTTAATGGAGCATTTACGAATAATGCTAATGGATTATTAAATGGCCCTGCAGATAATTCTAAAGCGTCTTGCTTATCATGTCATGGAGTTGCTGGCTCATCATTTAAAATGGTTCCTGGTATTCAAAGTTTTGATGATTTTGTAAAAAAAGTTGGATTTGGAGGGCTTGATTTTAGTCAGCAATTTGCGCTCGCAAGAAGAAATTATGAAACTCAGCCTAATAAGTAAAAATTAATTATATTAATAACTACAACCGCTTATTTTATTTTGAGTTTGCGGTTGAAGGATTGTCAGCAAGCTATCAGAATCGGGATTTCGATTAATTACAAATGGCGAATGGAATGAAGATTCGACGGCATCTTTTAAATCTTTTTTAGGATCATGATTATTCCAGTCTGTACAAAGTATTGCACTTGCAGAATTCAAAGACACTCGCAAAGCACTGTTTGGATTAGCTACATTATACAAATTAGACCACATAGATGATAAATCACTGATGTTTCCTTGGTCATTTTTAAGACCATTTTTTTGGGCTATTTTATCATTTGAAGTGTCTAAATCAGACCAATCAATATCCAAATTTAATAATTTTTTTGCAATACCTTGAGCAAAAATACTGTCGCCACCTTGTCTTGTTATATAAACTATATTTTTACAGCCTGAAGCTCTTAATACTAGTGTAGGCGCTAAATCTGACCATCCACCTGCAGATACATATTTTTGTCCGTCTTGAGCTGTAAAAGGCTTTAAGTTTGATAACCCAGGCTCTGCGGGTGAAAGCGAAAGTATTTCAAGCCAGCTGGCAGGGCCTATGGCATGGAATTTTTTATTTTTAATCAGATTTTGATCTAAATTTTTTTCAATTTCTTGCAATTTATTTTTACTACCCCAATAACCAAAAACGATATCTTCAGTATTATTAATTGAGTAGTTTGAACCGTATTGACTGTTTCTTGATTTTAGATATTTTTTAAATTCATCATTGTAACGTAAGGCTTCATTTTTAACAAGCAATGCTGTAGAAGCATAAACAGGAATTTTAGATCCCGCAATATCAAGTTCTGGTAATGATTTGTTTTTAACATCAGAAAAATGAGTATTAAATAAATTTGAAAATAAATTATTGCATTCAGGTTTTGTAGTCGTGATTTCATTCCAAGTTTTTCCGATACTATCTTTAGAACAAACAGATACGAAATTTTTCCAAGCCTGTAAAGTTTTTGTATTAGCTGCTTTTGAAGAATAAAACCCTGCAACTTTTCCAAAATAGTTAGCCATTTTTTCAAAGCTGACAACACCAAATCTAAAAAATAAATTAGCATCATTTTTAGCATCAAACTTCCCAAAAACTTTCATTGAATTATCAAATTCTTGTAAATAAAATTCTATTTGATCTTTATTTTTTTCTTTAATAGCCAAATTCAGTAAATTGATAAACTGATCATTGATAGGCAATTCAGTTAAATGCAATGTAAGAAATTTTTTGAGTTGTTCCCAGTCAGTGTTTTTTAAATACAAATTGGCATTTTTAGATATATTTTTAGTTTTTAGTTCTTCATACTGTTGATACAATAAAAGTATAGATTTTATTAAAGTCGAATTTTTAGCTTCTTGAGAAAAGCCAAATAAACTTTTTAACATTAATGAAGCTATTTCTTTGGTTTCTTGCAAACTTTTATTTGCCAGCAATGGATTTTTAGCGATAGATTCCAAAATAAACATTGATATTGTTCCTGAGCTTCCTCCTGACATAGCAGAAGGCAATCCTAATTTTTCAGTGACTGAAGCCATTGCCCCCCAATGTGCAGGCTGATAGTCGCCATTGCCACGTATTGCCAAACAGTAATTAGGTTTATCAATACTGGATAAATTAATTGGATTATCAATAAGTTGATTATTTTGTGATTTAAAATTTGAATAGAACACAAAAAAACCTAAAATTAAAACTAAGCAAGACACAGATTGAATTATTTTTTTTCTCATTTGTTAATTATGCTCTGAAAATAGGGAAAACAAAATGGAATCAGTCAAACTAGACATTAGTTAGTTTTACTTTATTTTTCAGTATGTAAATACTAAAGCAGTTCCTCATAGCGTTTTCCGTTTAATAAAACATAACCATCAGTGCGTCGTTTGTTTGGGTCTGCATGAGTCCAGTGTAAAATAGGATCTTTATAGCGATCTCCAAAAACTAATTCACCAGCAAGTTCGATTGTATCTCCAGCAGAAAGGGGAACTTTTAAAGCCAAATCTAGATTGTAGACAACAGTAATTGTTATCCCTTCTTGGATTTGAATAATCCATCTTTGATGTTTAGCCCCTTTGTTGTCATTTCTAAGTAGTTTTACAACTTTGGCTTCTTTAATTATAACAAATGGAAGTTCTTTTGAATTTTTTATGGCGTTGAGGACCTCATAGTTTAAATCTTGTTTAGTAGCTTTAATGGCCGAGTTTTGCTTTTGTGCAGCCGTTAAATTTTTTGCAGTGTCACTAGTGCCACGATTTTTTAAGCCGAACAAAGCGGCACCACCAGCAATTAAACCGCCAGCGATTAGTTTTCCAATTTTTCTTGATAATTGAGTTTGTAAAGCAGGTGGTCTTGGTCGACGTCGAGTCAATATTGAATCTAAAATTCCCATTAGAGTCCTTTTTTAGAGTTAGTTCTAGACTTAGTCTAAGTCTGTTTTTATTGTAATTAAAGAAAAATATTTTTAAGGAATCATTTATGGAAAATAAAGTTTTAATTGGTGCTAATCTGCTAGATATTTCTAAATCTGTTTATTTATTTGGGTCAGTAGGAAATCGTCATGGTTTAGTAGCCGGTGCAACAGGAACTGGAAAAACTATTACTCTTCAAACCTTGGCTGAAGGTTTTTCTAAAATAGGAGTTCCTGTTTTCTTAGCTGATGTTAAGGGTGATTTGTCTGGCATGTCCCAAGCTGGCGTTGAGAATCCAAAAATTTCTGCTCGTCTAAACGATATGAAAATAACAGATTTTTTATTCGAGAAAAATTCTGTTATTTATTGGGATGTTTTTGGAAAACAAGGGCATCCAATTCGAGCTACAATTTCTGATTTGGGGCCAGTGATGCTTGCTCGCTTATTAGAATTAAATGAAACTCAAGAAGGAGTGCTTCAGCTCGTATTTAAAATTGCAGATGAGCAAAATTTAAAATTAATTGATCTAAAAGATTTACAAGCCATGTTAAAATATGTTTCAGATCATGCCAAAGAATTTCAAACGAAATTTGGAAATGTATCAGCTGCAAGTGTTGGGGCAATTCAAAGATCACTTTTAGCAATCGAACAGCAGGGCGGCACTCAGTTCTTTGGTGAGCCTATGTTTGATATCAAAGAATTTATTCGCTTAGATAATGCAGGTTGCGGTTTTGTTAATATTTTAGCCGCAGATAAACTGATGACCAGTCCAAAGTTATATGCAATTTTTTTATTATGGCTACTTTCTGAGTTGTTTGAAAATTTACCAGAAGTTGGGGATTTAGAAAAACCAAAATTAGTATTTTTCTTTGATGAAGCTCATTTGTTATTTACTGACGCTCCAAAATCTTTAGTCGAAAAAATTGAACAAGTGGTTCGGTTAATACGCTCAAAAGGTGTTGGAGTTTATTTTGTCACTCAGAACCCATTAGATATTCCTGATAAAGTATTATCTCAATTAGGCCATCGAGTACAACATGCACTTAGAGCATTTACTCCTAAAGATAAAAAAAGCGTAGATATAGTGGCGCAGACTATGAGGACAAATCCTACTTTTAAAACAGAAGATGTCATTACTGAATTAGCTGTAGGACAGGCTTTAGTTTCTGTATTAGATCAGTCAGGAGTTCCAACAGTCACTGAGAGAATTTTAATAAAACCACCTCAATCGCAGATTGGTCCAATTACAATAGAAACCAGAAAAAAATTAATTGAAAAATCTGTGATCTTTGGAAAATATGAAGGCACTATTGATGCAGAATCAGCCTTTGAAAAAATTCAAGCTATGACTGCCAAAGCTTTATCAGAAGTGGAAGTGCCAATTCCAAAAAAAGAAAAAAGTGAAAAAATATCTAGTCGACAATCAGTTGGTGAAGCCATGGTGAAAACTGCAGCTAGAACAGTAGCAAGTGAAGTTGGCCGTCAAATTATCCGTGGAATTCTTGGTGGTATTTTTGGTGGCCGTAGATAATATATTTAAAGTATATATTTAATTTCAATAGGAACAGCTATATCAGCAGCAAGAGATTTTTTAACTGGGCATGCATTGGCAGAGTGTTCCATTTTTTTTCGGTAATCTTCAGGAATAGATTTTGGTAAATGAATTTCTGTTTTAAGCGACGCAATTTTACGTGGTTTATCATTCATTATTTTTTCAACGAAAATCTTTGCTCCAGTAACATTAATTTGATCGCGTTCTGCAACAATAGCAATCGTTGTAAGTATGCAAGTACCCATAGCTGTCGCTACTAAATCTGTGGGAGAAAATTTTTCTCCAAGGCCTTGATTGTCCTTAGGAGCATCAGTTAATAATGTTGATCCAGACTCTTCATGTAATGCTAGACACTGCTTTTGGCCTTGATAAGTCGCTTGTATTTTTACCATATTATTTCCTTTTTTAATTTTTTATGATTCTGATTGAGTTGACTGATTGTAAGGTAGTAAATGTGCTTGTGTAAAGACTGCATCATCAGTCCAATCAAACAAATTCATTCCTAATGCAATTGATAAAACTTGATTAATGTGATCTACAAAATGAAATTTAATTTGTGACTTCAATTCAGTAGATACATCTTTTAAGTCTTTTTCGTTTTTAGAACACATAATAATTTCAATCACTCCTGCACGATGAGCAGCTATGATTTTTTCTTTAATTCCTCCTACAGGCATGACTTTTCCTCGAAGTGTAATTTCACCAGTCATCGCCATTTTTGGATTGACAGATCTTCTAGACACTAATGAAGCTAGAGAGCTTAACAATGTAATTCCTGCCGATGGTCCATCTTTAGGAATTGATCCCGATGGCACATGTAAGTGAATATCAAATTTATTAAAATCAAAAGTTGGAGCAAGTGCTGCCATTCGTGCTTTAATCAGTGATTTTGCAATTTGTGCTGATTCTTTCATGACATCGCCAAGTTGTCCTGTAATAATCAGTTCCCCTTTTCCGGGCACCAATGCAGTTTCGATAAATAAAATATCACCACCGACTGGAGTCCAAGCTAAACCAGTAACAACTCCTGGAGTAGCTAAGACATCAGTGACTTCATTTTGAAATTTTTCTTGTCCGAAAATATCTTCTAACAATTCAATTGTGATCGAAATATTTTTTTCTTTGCGTACAATTTTTTCAGATAAATAGCGACAAAGCTGAGCTAGTTTACGTTGTAAATCTCTGACCCCGGCCTCGCGTGTGTAATGGGATATAATTCGAAGAAGGACTTCATCTCTGATAATAATGTTTTCGTTTTCTAATCCATGATCTTTTATTTGTTTCGACAATAAGTGATTTTTAGCAATATGAAATTTTTCTGAGCTTGTATAGCCAGACAAATCGATAACTTCCATTCGATCAAGTAGCGGCAGTGGAATGCCTTCTAAACTGTTTGCTGTTGCAATAAAAAAAACTTGTGATAGATCAAATGGTGTATCTAAATAGTGATCTGCAAATGTTGAATTTTGCTCAGGATCTAATACTTCTAACATGGCTGAGGCAGGATCCCCCGAATAACTTCTAGACATTTTATCAATTTCATCAAGTAAAAAAACAGGATCATTTTCGCCTGATTTCTTTAGCGCATTAATAATTCGACCAGGTAAAGCTCCGATATAAGTACGGCGATGGCCACGAATTTCTGATTCATCACGAATTCCTCCTAAGCTAATTCTTTGATATTTTCTTTTAAGCACTTTTGCAATACTTTGTCCTAAGGAAGTTTTTCCAACTCCAGGAGGCCCAATAAATAATAGTATTGATCCGCGTTTATTTTTGTTCAGTTGCATGACTGATAAATGTTGTAAAATTCTTTTTTTAATTTTATCTAAACCGTAATGATCTTCATTTAAAATATTTTCTGCAGAATAAATATCAAAAGTCGAATTTTCAGAAGATATTTTCCAAGGTAATGCAAAAATCAGATCTAAATGAGATCTAATCATTTGATATTCTGGAGATTGAGAATTCATATTTTTTAGCTTTTTAATTTGCTGTGTTGCTAACTCGTGGGCTTCCGGAGTTAATGCGATTTCTAGCAATTTTTTTTCGTACTGATTAATTTCGCTAGAACCTTCTTCATCCCCAAGTTCTTCTTTGATCGTCTTCATTTGCTCGCGCAAAATATGCTCTCGCTGAGATTGCCCCATTTTTGAATTTAATTTAACACGAATATCTTGTTGTATTTCTAATTTTTCTTTAAACTGCTGAAGCAAATTTAATAGATACATGATTCTTTCACGCAAAGGTATAATTTCTAGCACTTTTTGTTTTTCTGATAACGAAATCTCTGTATTTGCTGAAGCTAAGTGTGATAATAATGACAAATCCTCAATTCCTAAAATGATCTCTTGAACTTGCTCTGTATTAGCAGGAATTAATTTTAGGACTGAAATTGACATATCCCTGAGGCTTGATAACAATGCAGCTTGCATTGTTTTATCAATGTCAATTTTATCATCTTGTATTTCTGCAAAGGCTTCAAAAATTTCTGTTTCAGATTTATAACTGTTTATTCGCATACGATAGTAACCGCGAACAACAATAAAATAACCATTATCGCCGTGACCTTTAACTGACTCAATTTTACAAAGAGTTCCTATGTCAAATAAATCATCAACCTTTTCAACATTTTTTTCAGGATTTTTCTGAGCTACAGTTAAAATCCAACTATCTTTTTGTAAAGACATATCAACAGCTTTAATGCTTTTTTCACGACCGACTCGAAGCGTTTGCGTTATGCCTGGATATAGTACGGTGTTTTTTAGAGGTAGCACGGGAATAGATCCAATAGGCATAGACATAAACTCTCCTTGAATGTGTAATTTTTTGTAAACGTTATGCTTTCCTGAGTTTAATGTGAGTCCATTTTTTTTTTCGTCAAGCAAGTCGAGTTAATATTCAAAATAGTTTTTTCTGATAATAGTATTGAACAAATCGATTCAGTTTGTCATTTGATCTGGTCTTAAGTAAACTTAACTTAATGAAAGTTATAATATACCTGTTAATTTCTTTTCTTATTTTTTCCTGCACAAAATCAAAAGAAATTGGCAGTCAGCAAAATCCATTTAAATTTTACTTGATTCCAGCTCAGGATTTAGTGGGACTTGAAAGAACTGGAAAAGCATTACAAAAGTTTTTAGAAAAAGAATTAGACATGTCAGTGCAAGTAGAACTTCCTACAAATTATATTACAGTTGTTGAAGCTTTTGGTACTAAACGCGCTGATGCTGCTATTTTAAATACTTTTGGGTATGTATTAGCAAAAAAAAAGTATGATGTCAGTCCTCGTTTGAAATTAGTGAATCGAGGGCGTGATGAATATTTTGGTCAGATCATTGCTCACAAAGATGGACCTAAATCAATCAAAGAAATTCAAGGAAAAAAATTTGCTTTTGTAGATCCTGTTTCAACCTCTGGTTATTTTATTCCGCTAAAGTATTTATCTGAGCAAAAAATAACAGTTAAAGAAAAAATATTTGCTGGCAGTCATGATGCTGTAGTGACTGCAGTTTATCAAAAAAAAGTGGATGCTGGTGCTACGTTTTATACTCCTCCGGATCCAGATGGAATGCCTAAAGATGCACGATGGGTAGTAAAAACTCAATTTCCAGATGTTTTTGAAAAAGTTAAAATTTTGCAAATCACAGGACCTATTCCAAATGATCCATTAGTTTTTAGAAAAGATTTACCCGAAGAACTAAAAGCTAAAGTAGTCGAAGCGTTAAAAAAATATATTTTAACTGAAGAAGGCAAAAAAAATATGATGGATATGTATCACGTCACAGATTTTAAAGTTGCAGTTGATTCAGATTATGATGTTATTAGAGAAGCTTTAAAAAGTTTAGGTCAGCAAGCAGAAGATTTTATTAAAAATTAATTTATAATTTACTAACTTAATTTTTCAACTAAAGATTTTTTAATTTGATCTGCAGCAAGCTTTACTTGTCCAAGGCTCATCATTAAAGATGAATCTGATCTTAATGCAATTCTGAGTTCATTATTTTCTTCGCGATCTACAGCAATCAGTTCTCGTACCTTTGAAATTAATGCAGCATAATCTTGTTCAGAATTTTTTTTATCATCCATAAAAATGTCGATTTGAATAATTAAATCAGAATATTTTTTTAACCACATAAAACGAAAATCATTTAAGCTTAAGTTTAATAAATCGTAGGGTGTTAATTTTATAGAATCATTTTTTTCAACTAACTGAGTTTGAAAAAAAAGTAATTCTTGATGAAATTTTAACAAGCTAGAATGTAATTTTAAAAGCAGTATTTTCATGACATTTATTTAACTTTTGAAAGACTGAAAGTGCAAATAAAAATGAAACTCGAAGACTATAATGTTAATATTTTCTAATCAAAGCTTTGACATGTCCTTTGATTTCAACTTTTTGAGGCAAATACCACATAGATTTTAAATTAATATTAGCAGGTCTTAGTTCAACTTGCTTTTCATGAGTTAAAGAGCTTGGATTGGGTTTAAGAAAAAATCGCTTAACAGTAGATTCCTGATCAACGCTAGCAACAACAAGATCGCCATCTTTGGCTGATTTTTGCGATAAAATAATCAATAAATCACCATCAAAAATGCCCTCTTCAATCATTGAGTTACCTTCAACTTTTAAAGCAAAATGCTGACCTACTGATTTAACATAAGCAGCTGGAACATCGATAAACTCATTATCATTTATTCTTTCGATAGGTGATCCTGCAGCAACTCGTCCTAAAAATGGAATTGAAACTGTTGATTGTGTTTCTATTTCATTTTGTAAACGATCTTCAAGATTTTTATGAAAATCTTTAGCAGAATGTAAAATCTGAATCGCTCGTTTTTGACTCTGTGGTAATTCGACATATCCTTTATTAGAAAGTTGTTTCAAATAGTTTTGAACTGAATTGAATGAAGCAAAACCAAAGTGATCACATATTTCTTGATATGACGGTGACAATCCTTTGGATAAAAGTTCAGTTTCAATAAACTCAAGAACTGCTTTTTCTTTTGTACTTAAAGGGGGGAGAAGCTTTTTCATACACATAAATTACACTGTAACTTATGTGTAAGTCAATAAGCTACCGAAAACTAGACTTAGATCATAACACTGTGTATCTCGACTTATGTACATAGTTTATGAACTAATAAATCTTCTGATACAAAAAATATCAAACAAAGGAGTTTTCGTGAATTTTAAAAAACTAAGTGCAGAATTAATTGGAACAGCTTGGTTAGTTCTAGGTGGTTGTGGTTCAGCCGTTTTAGCCGCAGCATTTCCAGGAGTTGGAATCGGTCTACACGGAGTTTCATTAGCATTTGGTTTAACAGTACTTACCATGGCCTACTCGATTGGTTCTGTATCTGGTTGTCATTTAAATCCTGCAGTAACAATAGGTTTAGCAGCAGCTGGTAAGCACCCAAAAAATGAAGTTTTGCCTTATATAATTGCTCAAATTATTGGTGGAATTATCGGAGCAGGATTACTTTATTTAATGGCTTCAGGAAAATCTGGATTCGACGTAGTATCATCAGGTTTTGCAGCTAATGGTTACGGAGAACATTCTCCGGGTGGTTACTCGATGGTATCTGCGCTAGTTGCCGAAGTAGTAGCAACTGCTTTTTTCTTATTTGTAATTTTAGGTTCTACAGATAAAAAAGCACCAGCGGGATTTGCACCAATTGCTATTGGTCTATGTTTAACGTTGATTCACTTATTAACAATTCCAATAACAAATACTTCTGTTAATCCTGCACGAAGTATCGGACCAGCATTATTTGTTGGTGGATGGGCACTTGAGCAAGTTTGGTTATTTATTGCTGCACCAATCATCGGAGCAGTCATTGGAGCTTTAACTTACAAAGCTGTCCACGAGTAAATAAATACTATTATAATACTTTTATAAAAATATAATTTTTAAAAGAGCACCCTAATGAAGGTGCTCTTTTTTTATAGGGTTGTTACTTCCAGGTTCAATTAAGTGCTCTTCCATTTCCGATTGAATTTGAACTAATCGATCAATCAAACTTGTTTTTGCCATTCGTATCGCTTCAAAAAGATCATCGTGATAAGCCTCTGCTTCTATTGTGGTTTCAGCTTCTTTTAAAACTATGGCGATACGATGTTTATAATCGAGTGAAGCAACATCATCTTCAGGATTAAGCTTTTCATTTTCCATTTGTGGATCGCGAGCAATAACTAGTATTGTCGTTTCTGGTGTTACATAAGCATTAAATTCATTAATTTGTTGATAAATAAATGATTTAATTTCAGGACTGTCATGAGTGAGCTCGGAGTGGTTTGTAAAACTTTGTTCTTGCAGAGACTTTTTAAGTTTGCTCATCGATTACCTCCTGCTGTTCCAATAGCTTAGCATAATAATCAGAATTATTCTAATAATTAGATTTAAAATATAAAAAATTTATTTTAAAGAATTCAGTTATGTATTATATAAAATATAAAAATCATGTATCAACATGATATGGATCTAAGTCTGGAAAAATTAATAATTAATAAAACTTGGCTACAATTTATTTCTTCTGAATTGAAGAAAGACTATTTTTTATTATTGAATGATTTTATCAAAAACGAATATCAAAATAAAACTATTTACCCCAAAGCGGAAAATATTTTTCAAGCTATTAATTATTTAGATCTTCAAAAAGTAAAAGTTGTTGTACTTGGACAAGATCCTTATCACGGAGAAGGCGAAGCTAATGGATTAAGTTTTTCAGTTCCATTGAATGTAAAAATTCCGCCTTCACTCAGAAATATTTTTAAAGAACTAGCATCAGATTTAAATTTAAAAAAAGAAAATGGGGATTTGTCAGTTTGGCAAAAAGAAGGCGTACTTTTGCTTAATACTGCACTTACTGTTGAAAAAGACAAAGCAGGTTCACATCAAAAAAAGGGCTGGGAACAATTCACTGATCAACTGATTTCAGTGGTTAGTGATCAGTGTTTACACGTTGTTTTTATATTATGGGGAAGTCAGGCCCATAAAAAAGATGTTTTAATAAATTCTAAAAAACATTTTATTGTTAAAGAAGTTCATCCTTCGCCTTTATCATCTTATCGTGGGTTTTTTGGATCAAAACCATTTTCGAAATCGAATTCTTGGTTGCAAAGTAAGGGCATTCAATCGGTGAAGTGGTAAAAATGTTTAGGGCATAAAAATGAAAAAAGCAGTTTGAACTTAAATATATCTGCCTTGGGAACTTTCGGCACTTCGCTTTCAAAAGTTGAAGCTGGAATTTCAAATGAAAAACAATCTGATGGTTCAAAGTGGACTCAAAAAGCAGGACAGAATTTAACATGTAATAAAACTGTGGATGAAGATAACAAAACGAGTTACAACTGTGAGTTAAATTTATCCAATGGTACAGCTAACCCAGGTGGAGTAGGTTAGGTTTCTATTTTAATTCGTTTAAATTCTTCTGAAGATGTTCTAGTTTTTCCATGTGATTTAATAAAGCATCTTCAGTTTCTTGTAGTTTAAGTCCTGCTTGTGATGATTCGATTGAAATATTTTTTGCTTCAATGCCAGTCGATGACAAAAGTGCAGAGTTTAGTTCATCAATTTTTTTTGTTAGATTAAATAAAATTTCTTCACTTTTTAGTATTTTTCGTTCTGTCTCTTTAATTTCTGAATGTATTTTCTTTTGCTCATCCTTAAAATTAAATTTTTTTAAATCTGATTTTTCTTCAATTGAATTGATCAACACCTTTTGATCAACCAAGTTTATGCGTTCTTTCATAACTCCTTTTTCAAGACTCCATAAATAATCGTCATACGTTCCAGGATATAATTCGACAGAACCATTTCTGATTTCAATAATTTCACTGGATACTTTTCGAATAAAGTTTCGATCATGACTTACTATAATAACTGTACCATCAAAATCTGAAAGTCCATCTGCTAGGGCATTTACGGTATCAAAATCGAGATGATTTGTGGGTTCATCCATAAGTAATACTGGTCGTCGTTGTAATAAAATTTGGCCTAATGCTACTCTAGTTTTTTCGCCTCCGGACAAAACCTTAATTTTTTTTCGAAGATTTTCACCTGAAAATAAAAGAGAACCAGCGATATTTAAAATATCTTGAGCCATGCAATCTTTGTGAGCTTTTTTTTGTAAGGAATCAAGAACAGTGTCTTCATTATGTAAATCTTCTGTCAGATGTTGTGCGAAATAGGATAGTTCAACTTGATATCCTATTTTTAGCTCGCCTGAAATTAGCGGAATGCGTTCTGCAATTGTTTTTAATAAAGTTGACTTTCCTGCTCCGTTGAATCCGACGATTCCAATTTTTTTATTTTTTTCGATTCGTAGATTTACATTATTTAGAATAATGTTTTCTTTATACCCTAATTGAGCATCACTTATTTGTAAGATTTCTTTTCCCGTTTTTGTAGCCGAAGGTAAAAGAATTCTTGCCGTAGCAGATTTTTTTTTAATTTCAATTGTGTCCATTTTTTCTAGCTGCTTAATTCGACTTTGAGCTTGTTTAGCTTTAGTGGCTTTTGATCTGAAGCGATCAACGAAATCTTGAATATGTTTTCGTTTTTCCTCTAAATTGTGAGCTTGCGCTTCAAGAATTGATTGAAGCATGGCTTTCTGTTCAAAATAATCATCAATATTTCCAGGGTATTTAATAACATCTTCTGCTTCGACTTCTAAAGTGGCTTCAGTTGTTCGTCTTAAAAAATCACGATCATGAGAAATTAATAAAAAAGCCTTTCTATAACTAATTAAAAATTTTTCTAAGGCAATAATGCTTTCAAGGTCTAAGAAATTTGTAGGCTCATCAAGCATTAACAAATCTGGCTCTAATCCAATAAGATAAAGTAATTTCATTCTCATTCGATAACCACCGCTTAATTCATGCAGTTTTTTTTCAAAATGATTTTGAGTTAATCCGAGATCAAGTCCTAGTTTTTTAAGATCCCAGATTCCAGTGATACAATTAGTTTGAAGATATTCCTCTGCTGATTGATCAAGACTCCATTCAGATTCTTGTTCTAAGTAGCCAATACGTAAACCATTTGTGCGAATGACTTCGCCAGAATCAAATGTTTCTAAATTATTAATTATTTTAAATAGGGTTGATTTGCCTGCTCCGTTGGGGCCAATAACCCCAACGTGTTCACCTTGATTTATTGAAAATTTGACAGAATTAAATAAAACTTTGGAACCAAATTGTTTAGTTCCATTAAAGACTTGAAATAGATTCAAT
>JAYUJM010000143.1:0-1609 GCA_043765175.1 Pseudobdellovibrionaceae bacterium
GCAGCTGCCGCTGTTACTGAAGCTGCTCCGGCAGCTCCTGCAACTGAAGCTGCTCCGGCAAAACATTAGTCTTAAATTTAGCTTTAGCTAAATTTCTTAAGCTCTCTGAATATTTTCAGGGGGCTTTTTTTTTGCAAAGCCTTAATGAAGATGAAAGGTTCCCCGGGTTTTAGCGGGGTAAAAGAAGCTAAGTGAGTCAAAAATTGTCCATCCAATGATCTTATGTTCTGATTTTTTTCTACAAAAAGTCGGCAACAATGGGGTCAAGGATGGACATGGAAAAAGTTATCATCGAGCTTTTAGGCATTCAAGATGTAACAATCGAAGACATTAAGAAATTCAAAAAAGATTTGCGTTTAGAAATAAAAATTAAGCAAAAAAAAGAAGAATGTTACTGTAGCCATTGCGGGCTGCAATTTAAAGCGGTTAAAGACTGGAGTTTAAAAAGACTCAAAGCCCCACCGATGGGTATTTATCAACGCGTTGAGCTTAAGTTTTTACAAATGCGCGGATATTGCGAAGACTGTGATTGTACATCAGTTGCGAAAGTTGATTGGTTGCATCCAAAATTTGAATCAATGACGTGCGGTTTTGCTGAAACTGCTGGTCGTTTAATGGAAGAAATCACTTGCGAAGCAGTCAGTCGTATTCTGCATGGCGATTCAAAGATGATGTGGGATTTAGATCAATATCGAATGCACGTGATGCTTCAATATTTGAATTTGCCTGAAAATTTAGATACGAGTTATTTAGCTGCTGATGAGGTTCATTTTAGAACGGTTGAAGTGCAAAACCGCAAAGGACTTTTTGCTAAACGAAGATCGCCAGAATTTATTACCAATGTTGTAGCTCCAAAGGCTGGAAAAGTGTTGTTTAACTCTATGGGAAGGGGTTCTGGGTCGTTAACTAGTGCATTGAGTGTGTTATCCGACGGTCGAAAACTTGCAGTTGAGAATTTTGCGGTTGATATGCATGAAGCGTTTATCTCGGTGATTAAAGTTGAGTGTCCGAATGCAAAAATTTGTGTTGACCGATTCCACTTAGCACAGAAAGTAAATGAAGCTTTTGATTTAGTGCGCAGATCAGAATTTAAGTTGGCTCAGAAAACTAGAAACTCATTTTGTGAAGATATGTTAGAGCCTCATCGGAGGTTTATATTAGTAGCTCGGGAAAAAAAATTATCAAATGCAGAGATAAAGCTTCTTGAAAAACTTCGTAATGTGAATCGCCCAATCCATACGGCAATGTTGTTGGTTGAATGTTTCCATAAAACTTTAGACTATAAAACAGTGCCTGCATTTAGAAAAGCTTTGAAAACTTGGTACACCATTGTTCGTCAATCAAAGCTTGAGCCTTTTTTAAGACTAGCGAAGACAATCAGAAAATACAGACGAAATATCGAAGCATATATCGAATCGCGACTTACAACCGCTGTAGCTGAAGGCCTGAATAATAAGATTAAAGTGCTCAAAAGGATGGGATATGGGTACTCAAATGCGACATCTATTTGTCGTAAAATACTTCAACGCTGTGGGTACTTAAATCACCGATCTATTAATACTGATCAGTTCTTTTACAAATGGCCTAACCCCGTTTAAACCCGGAGAAT
>JAYUJM010000144.1:0-14873 GCA_043765175.1 Pseudobdellovibrionaceae bacterium
AATGAAGTACGATCTTTATAATTAATACCCGGAGAAGTGCTTCCACTTTGTAAATAAATGTAGTCAGGCAACTCAACAGACTTTGTTGCAAAATAATGAACTAATTCAGGATCCAGTAAATGTACCGACTGCATGGCTGAAAATTGTGCATGGCTGGCCCAGCCTAATGTTGGAAAAAAAAATGCTAATACTATAAGCTGCAAAAACATTGGTTAAAAATACACTTTTGTTCAATCAGGCGCAAATTTAAAATGAAATATTATAAAGAGTTAATAAATTGAATCAACTTTTGTCGCTCAGACTCAGTTAAATTAACAAATTTATTTTTAGAAAACTGAGCTTCACCAGCATGCCACAAAATAGCTTCTTCAATAGTTGCAGCTCGTCCATCGTGTAAAAATCCTGCACGTGGATTAACAACTTTAGTTAGCCCGATTCCCCAAAGTGCTCTTGTTTTCCATTCCTTACCGTTAGCGTCTATATCTTGTCGATGATCAGCAAGTCCTTCACCCATATCGTGCAAAAGCAAATCGGTATATGGCGATATTTTTTGATTTGCTAGGGCGCTAATTTTTGAGTCAGACGTCTTCCAAACTGGAGTATGGCAACTGATACAGCGAATTTTGTCAAATATTTTAGCACCTTGTATCACGTTTAAATCATTTACATTTCGTCGTGGCGGAACTGCTAAGGTCTGTGCATAAAAAGCTATAGAAGTTGATGTAGCCCGGCTGGCTTCAATTCGAATTGGATCTGTAGTTGTTGCTAAATATTTTTCGTACATTGCTGTTCCAGAAATATTTTCGTTAGGATAAAGAAAATTAGTGACACCCATATCGTTATTCAATGCAGCTAGTGACTGTTGTAAAACAGTAGGCTGAGTTGCTTTTAATCCAAAACGGCCGATACTAACGGGATAAATATCACCATCTTGAAATTTAACAGCATCAAATACCCAATTTAATTTTCCACTAACCCCTTCAAGTGTGCGATCAATTTTAGACTGACTTATTAAATCTTCTTCAGAGATACTTTCTAATAAACCCAGTCCAAAAACTGGCAATCCAAGACGGGGGCTGATACGAACATCATTTTCAAATATTCGACTGCGCGGCTGTCCACTAACTTGATCCAACCAAGAATCATAGGGATTTCTGATTTGAAAGACAGGCTTAGAAAGCTGAACACTTTTTCCATCTGGATATTGAAAAGTAGTTTTTTCTAATTTAATCCAAACTTCAGCCAAACCAGTCCCAGGCGAATCTGGACGCAAATGGTAAGAACCTGTATGGAATAACTGTGTATTAAAACCTGGTACACCAGTTGGCTCTCCATAGTTATTTTTTTCATTTTTAGCAGTACTCAAAATATCTTCATTTTCGATGCTAAGTTTTAATAATAATGATTCATTGACCCCTAATTTTTTCCAGTCACTCGTGTTTAAGCCGACAGGAAGTGATCCGCGGCCATCTTGATTATGACAAGCAATACAGCTAGTGTTATTTTGAACAGGACCAAGTCCAAAATCTGGACGATTAGGATCATCTGTAAAATTTTTTTCAAAAAGTGCATCACCTGTCAAATGAGATTCCAAGTCAGCTGAATTTAAATTTGGCATGGGATATCCAAAAGCCTGACTTGTTGGAAAAGCATCTAACGAAGTTGCATCACCACCACTTTTTGTAAGATCCCAAAAATTTTCTTCTGCAATAATTAAGGGTTTATTATCCACATTTTTTTCAGAACTTGAATTTTGACAACTCAATAAAAATAAAAAAAAGCATGTGTTAATAAATAAAATTGTTTTTTTAATATTTACTACTTTATACATATTTAGTCATTTCCTTTATTTTATATAAAAAATCAAGTTCATTAAATTATTGAAAAACTGGCAATACTTTTTGATCTAATAAAATAAACAATTTACTGACTTCAACTTGGGCAGAAACGACTCGATCTCTTTTTTGAGCGTCTAAAATAGCTTGACCAAATGGTGTTCCTTCGGGACCAGCAATATCTTGAATTTTTTGAATTGCTAAATCTATTTGATTGACCACATCTGAAGATAGTGAGGGATTTTTTTGATCAAGTAGGGATTTTAAACCTAAATTTTCACCTTGATTATTTCCCTGAGCCCCAAGAAACAGAAGTCGGATGCTTTTAATATTATTTGCAAAATCAGTCGTCGAATTCCAAGAGAAAGGTGATTCCTCAGCTGTGGGATCTGCAGAGGCTAGACTGTCACCCAATGGACCAGCAATTTTACCATTTGCAACTTCATCTGCAATACCAATCATACTATTTATTAATTGAATAATAACGGCTTGCTCTGACCCATATATTTTATTTTCTGTTGGATTCATAATTATAGAAATGTAAGGTAATGATGTCACATCATCTGGATCAGCCTGAGTTGTCCAAGCATATGTTAATTTTGCTGTGTCTTCAGCTAAGACCTCAGTTGTGGCTTTCAGATATTCAATTTCACGATCTGTTAGGCTTGTAATTAGTTTTTGATTCGTTTGAACACCATCACCAAATAATATGAACTCAATTGTATGAAAACCTTTTAAATTAGTACCTATTGTTCTGATCACAGAAGAAGTTATAGGCGCAGGGCTATTAATAATAGATTTCAAATCTGTGATATTTAAAGGCCAAGTGTCAATAAGGGGATCGATACTTAATGATTCTACTGGACCGAAAATAAATGACTCTGTTGATTCCCAATACAAGCGTGACTTTTTCCATGCATCTTGAGCTAAGTTCAAATTTTGCTGTGTTTTATTTTTTTCTAAAATTAAAACTTGCTGGTGTAACGCAGAAGCACTGTCAGATAAATTAGTGTATGTAGATAGGATTACATTTTTAGAAAGACTAGTAATTACTTTTTGCTGTAGGCTTTCACTTTTGATTGCCACTACAGGTACAGAATCATTTTTGCTTTGCGTACAACTACTCAATAAACAGATAGTTGCAATAAAAAACAAGACTGTGTTTTTTAAAACAAAGGCCAGACGAATATTTTTTTTCATAATGATTCCCTTTTTTGTTAATTCAATTAATTTATTAAAAATCATAACCAGTCCAATCAAAACCAAAAGCAAGTTGATATTCATTGGTTGGCAATAAACCAGTCAAAGCATTGGAATGTTTTGTGTATTGAAATTTAGTAAAAAATACATTATCCCATTTTTTCATTAAACCAAGTGATGAAAAAACCTTATTGTATCGATCATCCTTTAAAATAGATCCTTTAACAGTTTGCATGGAGTCAACATGTTCATAGCTTACAAAACTTTTAAGAAAAGAAACATCATTCTTGTGTATGACATAAGCCAATTCAATCATTTCTATTTGTGCTTCTGCACCAATCGAAGAGAAAATACCAGGATTAACAGACGTAGTTAAAGTCGCATTCGCAAGGCTGACTTTATCAGAGTTACTCAGACTTCCTTTTATGAACTGTGAGCGGACTTCAAAATCTTTCCAGTTCCAGGCACCAAAAACAGAAGTAATTAATAAGACAGCTTCGTCTTGAAGTTTATTTTTTTTAAAACGATTTTTTGAAGTATCACCATAATAAAAAGCCATAGCCAGCCCTTTACCACTAAAAATACTTCCATATTCAACAGCTAACGTCGCTGCTAAGTTTTCTGCGTTTATTCTTTCAAATTTTTTCTGATACCCGCCAGCCACCCAATTGTATTTACGAAAAAATTCAGAATTTAATCCAGATGACAATAGAAGCCTAATATTGATATCTGCTTCACTAAATTTCTTTTGGTATTGAATTCCAACTTCATTCCATTCGTTAGGAATTAATGCAGCCTCTGCAGCGCTTGCTTCTACCGAAGAGTAATCAAGGAAACTGCTTTTCCAATTACTGAGTGATATAGGAACTGCCATTTTTCCAACTTGCACGAAATTTTGGTTTTCATATTCATGCCGATAAAAAATTTTACTTAAAATGACTTCTCCACCTTTTTCAATTTCAGATTCAAATTCACCGAATTCTTCGAGCGGCTCGTATTCAAGGCTTGAACCTGTTCCTCCATGTTCAATTTCAATTTCAAACTCAAATTTAGAATGAATAGAAGTTTCATATTCAGCCTCAAGTTCTAAAACATTTAAGTCTAACGTTTTCTTATTAAAAGGAGTAGTCGTCACAACATTTTCATAAGTTTGATTCTCACGATAGGTCATATAGCCTTTTATTTTTTGATCTAAATTAGGATAGATCTCTTCAGCTTTGGAAGTAGTAACAAGCGCACTTAAAATTAAATATACTAATAACCGAAACATGAACATAAACAGACCTCGCAATAAAGCATTAACTTATATTCCGCTTAATAGTCAAATTTCGATGGTCAATATGCGATTAATGAAAGCTAATTGAATATCAAAAAGTCTTGGTTAAATAATACTTTCAAAACGATGTAATTATTTCACGTGTCAAATTAAAGAACTCACATTGATTCCTACTTGCATTCATGAATTATTGAATATAAAAATATTTTAAATCGAAATGAGGACCTATGAAATTAATTAATATACTATCAATAGCTACTATTCTAACACTAGGCCCAGCTTTATTTGCAGGACCGAAATGTACAACTGAGCCTAAAAATAAATGGAAAAATGAAGAAGAATTTAAACAATTACTTATTACCTCAGGCTATAAAATTAAAAAATTTAAAGTTACAAAAGGTGATTGTTATGAAATTTACGGTACTAACTCGGAAGGTAAAAAAGTAGAAATTTATTTTAATCCTGTTGATGGAAGTAAAATTAAAGAAGAAATTCATTAGCATCAAAAATATCCATGATTTGGAATAAAATAATCAGATTAATTCACTGGTCAGTGGCTGGAATCGTTTTCTTAAACTTATTTTTTTTAGATGAAGGCGATCTTCTGCATCGATATTTAGGCTATGCAGCTTTAGGGTTCGTCATTTTTCGTATTATTTATGGATTTAAATCAGCTGGACCACATTCATTTGTTGAGTTTCCAATTTCACTTTTAGAAATAAAAAATTTTTTCATGTCTAAAATAAATCGACAAAATTTAGATTACAAAGGTCACAATCCAGCAGCTAGTTTAGTTTATATTTTAATATGGATAATTGTTATCTTTTTGGGTTTAACTGGCTGGATGATGGGCTTAGACCGATACTTTGGAGAGGACTGGGTCATGAGAATTCATGAAGTTTTAGCTGATGGATTAAAAATATTAGTCTTATTTCATTTTATCGGAATTACTTTAGATTCGATCCAATTCAAACGTAAATCCTGGCTAAAAATGATTACAGGAAAATAATCAGTTTACTCTTTTTGGTCGTATAATCAAAGCCAGAAAAAATAAGATCGTAAGAGTACAAACTATTGTAGCGCCTGATGGTAAATCCAGATTATAGCTGAGAATGAACGAAGCCAACATACCAATAGCACCTGTGACCCAAGCAAGTATTAATTGCATCGATATTTTTTTAAAAAATCTAGATGCTAAAGCTGCCGGTGCAACTAAAATTGAAAAAACAACTAGCACGCCTGCATGTCGAGTTGAAAAAGTAATGACTATTCCAAATAAAAAATAGAAAAGAAAATCCCACCAGAACATCCCTTTTTCACCACGAGTGGCTTTCCAAAACTGATTCCGAAAAATCCAATGTAAAATACCAATAACACCATAAATAAAAAAAGTTTCAAGTACCTGTTGCCAAGTTACAAAAAGAATGTTTCCAATAAGAGCTTCTTTTAAATGCTCGGCTCCATGTGGCAACTTATCAGCCACCAAAATTAAAGCTCCGCTAGCTAATGCATATGTCATACCTATTAGGGCTTCTTGCGAAATCGATTTTTCGAAATGTCTTAACATTGCTAATGCAAACGAAACCATTAAGCAAAAGCTCAAAGACAAGCCCAGAGCTAACATTGAACCTTCACCTTCATGAACATAAAACAGACTGACTGCTGCACCAAGTGCCGCTACTTGTGATAAGCTGATATCGACAAAAATAACTTCACGCTCCAAAACATGTAGACCTAAGTAGGCATGAATGCCTACTAAAAGTATTGCTAATGCAAAAGGTGCTGCTAAAAACTGGATCGCTTCCATTAATTCAGTTTTGCTTCTAGGGCTTTAACTAAACGTTCAATTAATTGCTCATTAGTTGCTATATTGGGCTCACCCTCCACAGAAACTGGGACTTTTTCAATATTCACATTTGGCAAATCTTGCTTCATTTTCGATTGAACTGAATCACTATAAAGATTTTCAATAAGCACAGTTTTAATATTTCTCTTTTTCATTTGACTTATGACTGAAATAAGATGACTTGCCGTAGGCGGTATTCCTGGCTTGGGCTCTAATTGAATTTTACATTCAATATTAAAACGATCACAAAAATAAGAAAATGTTTTATGGTAGGTCACTATTTCCTTAACTCCTATTTTTTTTATCCGAGCTTCCCAGTCTTTAGTTTTTTCAACTAAATGTTTTTGAAACTTCTCAGCATTTTTTATAAAAAAATCTTTTTTTAAAGGATCAATTTCTGCTAATTTTTTAGCAATTAAAATCGCAGCTTGACCCAATCTGATTGGATCTAATTGAAAATGGGGATTACCTCCAGGGTGAACATCACCCTCTGCTCTAGACACTTCTCCGTGAGCTACTTCAATTGGATTAAGATCTTTAGCTAATTCTAATAATCCATTTTTTGCAGTTAACTTTGAATTACGGCTACCTTGTATAAGTGGAACAATCCAAGCTGATTCAAGTTCTAGTCCTTGTGCTATCACAATATCTACTGATCGTAACTTCATCATAAAAGAGGGCTTTGCATCCACTTGATGGGGATCTTGCGTTCCTTTAGCGATTGAAAAAACTTCGACTTGATCCAGCCCTACTTCGTTAACAAGTGCTTTTAAATCTGTTGTTGTTGTTGCAACCTGAATTTTAGCTAAAGAAATATTTGCAATTAAAAATACAAAATAAAATATTTTTTTCATTTTATTTTCCTAATAAGAGTGTGAAGGATGTGTACCGATAGTGAAATTAGCTTGTAAGTAAATTGTTTTTTCAACAGTTTCATTATTGGCATTAGCAACATCATTTTTTCTTTGATCAAATTCAAGTTTATAATTTGAAAATTCAGAAGGTGAAAACATTAAACCTGCAGAATGTCTTGAAGATGTTTGATTCGGCAAAGCAGCTGAATCAAATGTGTTTTCAATTTTTAACGAATCAAATCTATATAACACAGACCATCTTTCAATGAACTGATATTGAATCCAAGATACTAAGCCACTCCCTTTTTCATCATCAAAATTTGACTGGGCCTGAGTTCGACCTAAATATTCAGTTGCCCATGCCACGAATTGAGTATTCCCAGCAGTAGTAGGGCGCCACTTTAACGTTAAATCTGCCCCTACAAGCGAAGTTATTTTTTTAAAGGAATTCATTCCACTCGCATATGAAGTACCCACCTCTAAAGTTAAATCAGATGTCAAATCAAACAAATTCTTCCAATGTGCAAGTCCTACACCCTCACTAGGTGAAGGCGAATTAAACTCAGCATTTTCACCTTTACCACGAAGATATTGTAAAGTGAGTTCGCTGTACCATGCTGCTGGCAATAAAACTGCAGCTGAAAAACCCACATCGTTTAGACCTTCATCACCTAATAAATTTTTATTTATCAAGGGTGATTCAATAAAACTGAATGCATGAGTATGTAATAAATTTTGTTTTCCCATAAAGGCTTTGAATTTTCCAATTTTTAATGTCGTGCTTGGCAAAATATTACTCTCAACAAAAGCTTCCTCAGGCTCGATTCCCCATTTTTGCTCAACTGCGGTGCCGTCAGATTCATATGAAGGTGCAATAGACAAAACTAAATTAAGCCGAGTATAAGGATCTACATCAGAATATATTTGCAGCTCTGTTTCTTGAATATCTAGTCCGTTTGGATCTGAGTCTAAATTTAGCGGATCTTTATCAGCTTTATGAAAATTTGAATTGCGATAAAGAAAAAGCGCATTTGCACTAATATTTGGCGTAGAGAGCGCATAAGATTGGCTAACAAACAGTAAAACTATTAAAATAGTGATTTTTAACATCGATTGAGTATTCATATTTTGTCCTTTAAATTAAATGGACATCATCCAAATGACACATTTAATGGTTTTTTTTAAAAAAATGGAATTAGATGACTTGAATAAATCTATGAGAAAATGAGTGCAGTGGTGGCTCTTGGTGGCCTGCGAAAAGGCTCTATAAGCGGGCTTTTAAAATTATTTGAAATTTTAAAAGCTAATGAAAATATAATCTTAGAAGTATTTACAATAAATTGATAATTTTTTATATTAAGTACACAATTAGCAGATATCAAAGCTGATTGATGGCAGTCTTCTAATTCAGAACTTTCACTTTGTAAGGAGTGATTAGTTGAATACTTTGTTAATAACGTACTTTGATTAAAAGTATGTATATGTCCAAATTCACTGCAACTTATAGCAGTTAAATCAGAGGTATTAAGAAATAAATTTTTAGTTAAGAAAACAGAAAAAATAAATAAAAGAGAATAAGTAATATATTTATTTTTTTGGTTCATATAGCGTGTAGTATATTTTAACACCTATTTTGTCAATATTTTTAACAATAACAAAATGATACCTAAATACTATTAACAAAGAAATAATACAAAATATTAAAATTATTAATCTCAAATCGAAACAAAAAAGCCCCTGTTTCCAGAGGCTTTTTAAGAACTTTATTAAACTAAAATTAAAACTTATACGTTAAAGAAACAGAACCTAATAAGTTATTAGCATTAATGCTTTGAACACTTGGATCTACAGTTGAAGCTGCAGTCAAAGATCCATCAACCATTAATTTATTATATGTTAATCCAGCACCAGCAGCAAATTTAGTTGTGTTTAAACCGGGATTTGCTTCAGTGTCGTTAGCGGGTGTAGTTGCATCTGTTGTCTTTTCATTAGACAACAATACATCTTGCGTTACAGATGCACGTAATTTTAACCAAGAAGTTGCAGTTGCTTCTAAACCTATGATTAATGGTAAGTTGAGAGTTGTTGTCTTTGTATCAACTTTTTTCTCTTTCAAAGAATTGGAAACTAAACCAGCTCCGTAGAAAAAATCGTTACCTTCAGATTTAATCGTATCGACTACTTTTACAGAAATAGTCATGCCTTCAGTATCCTTAAAATCATTACCAGATGTAGTAACCTTAGCACCACCGATTGCGATTTGTCCATGAACAGAAGTTGAACCAAAGTTCATTCCACCAGTTAAGTCAAAAGTTGTTTTCGCTTTGTAATCAATTGCTGTTGCATCATCAACATATTTATCAACTAATATGATTTTGGCACGACCGTAAAAAACGCTTGTAGCAACACCAAACTTTAAACCTACAGAGGACTCTTTTTGTGCTTTAGTTGGTAAGGTTTCTTTTCTATCGTAATTTGAATAAATCAAACCAGCACCAAAAGCCATGTCATCCATTTTCATCCCGTAAGTTAATTCAAGTGGATTTTGCTGAGTTAAAACAGCTGCTATTCCAACAGCGTTTCTATTAGTCCAGACAGTTAAATCTTGGTGACCTAAGGTTAAACTCAAGTTGCCAGGCCCAACTGTTTTAGTAAGCTGACCTTCAGCATATTTTGGATTGGCTGCGTCTGCTGTAACTAAAGTGCTTGATGTTGTTCCTGTTTCAATCACTAGTGATTGACCATCAACAGCGATTACTTCAGGTGAATATTGGTCTGTAATATGAGCGGAATTGCCTAATGCATTTGTGCTTGCTCGTGATGCAAACACATTAACTGAAGCAAGTACGATTGCGATTGTTAATATATTTTTCATTTTTTTTAATCCTTTATATTAGATAATTTGTTAATAGCTGTAATTTAAAATGTTCTAAAATTAGAACATGTAAGTTACGCCAACAGTTCCTAATAATTTGTTACCATTTAATTCTTGAGTCGCAGCTCCACCAGTTAAACCCTGTAAAGTTCCATCAACAGTTAACTTGTTAAACTTCAAACCAGCACCAACAGAAGCTACAGTGTTATTTAGGTCAGGACCAGTTTCAGAAGAAGTAGAACCTGAAGCTTCAACTTTTTTACTGTTTATTAATGTAGACTGCTTAATTGATCCACGTAATGTCATCCAAGTTGCAGCATCAACTTCCATACCTAAAGTGATTGGCAATGCACTAGTTGTAGTTTTAGTCTCTACACCAGTAGCAATAACTTCAGATTTAGAAACAGTATTAGACAGTGCTATTCCATAAAATAGTTCGCTTGCTTCCATTTTGTGAGTATTTAACGCACCAAAAGTAAAGTTGCTAGCGTTGTACTTAATTTTCTCAGTACCAGCTCCATCTTCAGTTTTAAATCCTGCAGTTTCAAATGCACCGTTAAAGTAAGTACCGTCCATCATGTAACCAGCGCCACCAGAAATTCCAGTAGTACCTTTAAATTTATTATTTGAATTAGAAAAAGTGTTTCCAAGACCAACTCCTAATTTAGCATCCCACATTCCCATTCTCATACCTAAACGAACACCTGAAGATGATTCTTTGATATCTGCTGCTTTATCATTATAGTTAGAATAAACTAAAGTAGCTCCAAGATTCATTTCATCCATTTTCATACCCCATGTTAAATTCACAGGATTTTGTTGAGACTTGATTCCAGATATACCAGTTAGAGATAAATTTCTTAAGCCCCAAACAGAAGCATTCTTTGATTGAAAACCTATTGCTAAGCCTAACTTAGACATACCCATAGATCGTGATATAGAGCCTTCATTGTTTCCGTATTGTAAATTGTTATTACAAGGTTGTAATCCAGCAGTAACAGGATCACAATCTGCTACTTGAGTCTCAGTATTTTGTAATCCAGATTCAAAGTTAGCGTAGTCTCCCATCATCATTATGTCTGCAGGATTTGATAATACAGTTTGTGTATCAATCAAGTGAGCAGAGTTTCCTAAAGCGATCATACGAGCTCTAGAGGCAAATACGTTTACTGAAGCTAATGCTACAGCTACTATTAGAAGTTGTTTCATGTTGTTCCCTTTCGTTAATGTTAAAGTTGTAACTTTAAACTTTTTTAAAAAATAATTTCTTTAAATTTATTATCAAATGGTAGTTAGGACTTTGATCGTGTGCAACTTGAAAAGTGAATCAGCAGGTTTTGCGAATTTATTTTGCATCATTAATTTTTAATTTTTGTGTTGTTATTACATCATTTCATTAAGAATAGTTTTTTTAAATTAAACTAGAAGTTTTTCATGAAACAGTTTTTTTATTTGCGTTTTTTCGCTTGAAAACCCTTACTGCAAGCAATTTTACGAATTTATAAGTGTTCTTTTATTTTCTTTGTTTTTTTTCAAGAAAGAGCTTTAGGTTGCTGTTTTATCAAAAATAACGCGTTAGCTAAAAAAACACACTGTGCGTCACGTTAAACCTGGACTTACGTCGCGGTGGCTCATTGATTTGATTACTATTTCGATCATAATAGTTTTAAGTCAGCATATATAGATGTTCGTCTAACATATCGTTTTAGCAAAGGACAACCCACTGAAAGTAAATAAACAAAAATCTTCTTTTAAAAAACCTAACCCATCTTCAAAACCAAATGGAACTTTCGACAAACAAACAAATTTTAAATCCGTTGAAAAATTAATGGATGGTATAGTTAAACGACATCCAGATGGTTTTGGTTTTTTTATTCCCAACAATAGCGAACATCCAGATATTTTTATACCCGCAAGCTCAATGCAAGGAGCAATGACGAACGACAAAGTCTCTGTAAGACCAGAAAAAGAAAAAGATGGTCGCTACAAAGGTGATATTATTCGTATTAATGAAAGATCACAAAAAAAAATTGCAGGTAAATTTTCTATTCTTAATGAGAAATATGGAATTATTAAAGACGAAGGCAAAGGCTGGGGTCAGGATTTAAAAATACTTATTTCTGATTCAATGAATGCAAAAAATAATGAATTGGTTGCTGCATCTATAATAACGTATCCTGAAAATCAAAAAGAATTCACTGGGAAGATTGTTGAAATCATAGGTGATATCAATAGTGCACTTAATGATATTCGACGAGTCATCATCAATCAAAACATTCCCGATGTTTTTAGTAGCGAAACAATTAAAGAAGCCAAACAGTTTTCTGCTGATCCAGTTGAAGCTGATTTTAAAAACAGAAAAGATCTGCGCCATATTCCAATTATTACAATAGACGGAGCAACAGCTAAAGATTTTGATGATGCCGTATTTACCGAAATGAAAACTAACGGATTTCATTTGTATGTCGCGATTGCAGATGTCAGTCACTACGTAAAATCTGCAACAGCTATGGATAAAGACGCCTATGAGCGCGGAACTTCAGTTTACTTTCCAAATTTTGTAGTTCCCATGCTGCCAGAGGCAATCTCGAATGGACTTTGCTCTTTGATGCCGAATGTTCCGCGCTTAGCACTTGTAGCTGAAATGAATTTTGATTTCGAAGGTCAAATGATGAATTCAAATTTTTTCGAAGCTGTTATACAAAGCCAAGCTCGTGTGACTTATGGACAAGCTCAAGAAATTGTTGATGGCGAAGTTATTCAATCGGATTTTTCAAAAAACGAATTTGTTAAAGAAAATATTTTACGCTGTGCTGATTTAGCTAAAGTTTTAATGGCACGTCGTTTTAAAGAAGGCTCACTTGATTTAGAGGTCCCTGAAACTGAACTTGTTATCGACGGGACTGGTGAACCCATCGATGTCATTAAATCAGAGCGTCTGTTCGCCCATCGACTTATTGAAGAATTAATGCTTGCGGCTAATGTTGCTGTTGCAAAA
Organism: Pseudobdellovibrionaceae bacterium; assembly: GCA_043765175.1. Classification (GTDB taxonomy): domain Bacteria; phylum Bdellovibrionota; class Bdellovibrionia; order Bdellovibrionales; family Bdellovibrionaceae; genus Pseudobdellovibrio. The sequence continues at coordinate 12,885 of JAYUJM010000144.1, forward strand.
TACTTAAGCTCTAAGGAAATACCATCCCTGTATCGTATCCATGAACCTCCTGACGCTCTGAAAATTAGTTTACTGCAAAAATTCATTACTCAGTTAGGTGTGAAAACAAATTTCAGTGGTGAAAAATTACAAAAAAAATTAACTCGTGCGTTGCAAGAATTTCATAACAAACCTGAGGCTGGCGTTGTTCACATATTGACTCTTCGCTCAATGAGCCAAGCAAAATATACGATCGAAAATTTAGGCCACTTCGGCTTAGGGTTCGATTTTTATACTCATTTTACGTCACCGATTCGACGTTATCCTGATTTAATTATTCATCGACTCATTAAAAATCAAATCCAAGTTAAAGGTTATAATTTAATTGCTGCTGAAGATATTGAAACTGCAGGAACATGGCTATCAGCCTGCGAACAAAGATCTTCAAAATCAGAAAGACAAATCCAAGCTATTAAAAAAGCACGATTTATGAAGAAAATGGAAGGTCAAACCTTTGATGGCATGATTAGCTCGATTACAAAGTTTGGTTTTTTTGTTCAACTCAAACAATACAATGTAGACGGGCTAGTAAGATTAGAAGATTTAGGAACACAAAACAGCTGGGTCTACGATGAAGAAAATTTAAAGCTAGTTTCAAAACGAAGCGGTTTTAGTTATAGTATGGGCGATCTTTTAAAAGTGACAGTCAGTCTTGCTGATATTGAAAATGGACAGATTAACTTTGTCCTTGAAGGGCAAGTTGCTTGCGTTTCCAAAGATTCAAAAGATTCAAATTCTAAAAAAGCTAAAGCTGAATTCAAACGACCAGCTTATTTCAAGTCCGAAAGAAACAAAGCGAAAGATAAATTGAAAGATACAGCTAAAGACAAAAAATATGATTCCAACAAAAGTAAAAATAGAGATAATGATAAATCTGAACCTGTTCATAAATCATTAAGACTCAGAGTCCTTGAAAAAATTAAAGCGCCCTTCGTAAATAAATCAAATGATCAAAAGGTAAATGATCCTGAGGATAGCAAAAACTACGAAGTAAAGCCGCGTTTTAAATCGCTCTCTGATTTTTTAGATAAAAATCCAACGACAAAAAAAATGGAAAATGACAATGATCAAAGACTCAACAAAAAATTCTCTTCTGGGTCCTCTCAAAATCAGTCGAACACTGAAGAACGTGGGAAGACTTCGTGTGATTCTGGGCGTTTTGGCAAAACACGGCCTCAGAAATCTAGTCGAAAAAATAAATCTAGGTAATTTTTTAAGTACAGCCTCAAACAGTGAAACAGATAAAGAAACTTTATCTGTTCCCGCAAGACTCAGACTTAGCTTTGAAGAACTTGGACCAACATTTATTAAATTTGGACAATTACTGGCCACACGACCAGACATGATCCCAGCTGATTTTATTGATGAAATGTCTTTACTTCATGATCAAGTTCAAACTTTACCATTTAGTACAATTCAACAAGTTTTAATTGAGGAACTTGGCTCAGATTGGCGAAATAATTTTTTATCTGTTTCAGAAACACCTTTAGGATCAGCCAGTATTGCACAGGTCCATGCCGCCGAACTGCTGAATGGTCAAAAAGTAGTTCTTAAAGTACAACGCCCAGGCATCGTTCATAAAATTAATGACGACTTAAATGTTCTTTATTTCATCGCAGAACTTATTGAAAAATATATTCCGGAAACTAAACCTTACAATCCAATCGGGATCATTGATGAATATTTTAAAACACTAGAATTAGAAACTAACTTTATCGTTGAAGCTAATAATATCAATCGTTTTAGACAAAATTTTAAAAAAGAAATAGATATTATAATTCCTGAAGTCTATTTCGATCATACGACAGAAAAAGTTTTAACCATGCAGGCTTTGCAAGGAAAACCACTCAGCCAAATTTCAGATATCAAAAATGCAACCGAAAGCATGGGAACAAGTCCAGAAAAAATAATTCAAATAGGACTTAAAGCTTATTTGAAAATGGTTTTTGT
>JAYUJM010000145.1:0-4392 GCA_043765175.1 Pseudobdellovibrionaceae bacterium
ATAAAAAGTCTCATTGATCCAACGAAATCCACGTTCGTTTAATAAAAATTTCATGGGATCTTCTTTCTTAGCATTAAACTCGAACTTTTATAAAAATAGGATAATCTGGTATTTTTGTTTGGTCATATTTAATTTTAAAACGTAAAACTTCACCATTTTTTTTGTGAATATAAAGTGCTTCTTTTCTTGAAAAAATAAGTCGATACCAATCCTCAGTTTGTTTGCCTTTGATAACCTCTGCGATATCCCATGCGCCGTAATGTTGTATTAAATTTTTTTCATTGATTGAGTCCATTTTACGATTCACATTTTTTGAAATAGAATCATAAACTGTGAATGTAAAAAATGAGTGTTAAACCAAACGGCCACAGGTAAAAAAAATTCAACATACTTGACCTTTAGCGGGTCAGTCCAAGAATCAAAAAACTCAATCCATTATAGGGAAAGGAAATGAATATATAAATAAATAGATAAATAGTAAAAAAAACGAACACTTACAAGTTTCAGTTCCAAACACCATAAATTTTAATGATAGTGTGTAATCTATTTAAACCTTTCTTTAAATTTTGAATATATCTTTACTTATAGTTTATTTAGTATTAAACCGTTTCTAAATCAAAAGGAGTTCCTAATGAACAAATTAATCCCTGTCATAGCTATTGCTTTATTTACATCTTGTGTGTTTGCACAAAAAGTTGAAGTTAAAACTGTTTCTTCAGTTGATCTGACAAAATATGTAGGCACTTGGTACGAAGTTGCAACTATTCCACAAAGCTTTCAAAAAGACTGTGTGAAAAACACAAAAGCAAATTACAAGGCTTTGTCTGCAAATAAAATTGATGTCATCAATACTTGTACAGCTGCAGAAGGAAAAACAAAAGTTGCCAATGGGCGTGCTAAAGTTGAAGACACAGTTTCAAATGCAAAACTTCAAGTTTCTTTTGTAAAACTTTTTGGTGGATACATTTTCCCATTTGGTGGTGAATATTGGATTATCGATTTAGCTACTGACTATTCATATGCTTTGATAGGAAATCCGTCACAAAAATACGCTTGGATTTTAACACGAACTCCTAACGTATCCATCCAAACTTTAGAGCGAGCTTCAAAAATGCTTAAGCAAAATGGGTATAACACATGTGATATTATAACTTCTGTGCAAGATGGCGGAAATCAAAAAAAACAACCACTTTGTGATGTTGTTAAGTAGTCAAATAAGCTCGACACAAACGCAGATTATTAATGAACTCGGCTTTAACCAGTCGAGTTTTTTTTCGTTAATGAAATACATCGATTTAGTTTGGACAACGAATGAAGAACTCAATCTTGTCAGCCGTCAATTAACACCAAAAGATTTTATTGAAAATCACATTATTGATTGTTTACTACCGCTAAAATATTTTCCAGCAAATGTAAAATCAGTGGCTGATTTTGGTTCTGGTGGCGGTTTACCTGCAGTTATTTATGCCCTTCAGTATCCGAATACAGAATTTCACTTGTTTGAAAAAAGTCCTAAAAAACAAGATTTTTTAAATTTATGTAAAGCCATTACACCTAATATAAAAGTACAAGCCGAAATTCCGAATAGTCTAAAAAGTATTGATCTAATAACCGCAAGAGGGTTTAAGCCCTTAGATGTCATTTTAGATATCAGTCGTGATTATTACGCCCATGGTGGAAAATATTTTTTACTCAAAGCCCGATCAGAAAAAATTAATGAAGAATTTATTTTAGCAAAAAAGAAATTCAAAAATCTTGAAATAAAATCAATTCCACTTAAATCTCCAGTACTTGATGTCGAACGCCATCTTGTAAGTATTAATTTGTGATTTACGCCCTGCTTGCTTATTTGTGTTGGGGATTTTTTCCAATTTACTGGAAACTACTTAAGCACGTACCTTTGTTAGAAATTCTTTCACAAAGGGTATTGTGGGCATTTGTATTTTATACGATCTTGTTATCTGTCAAAAATAAAAGATTATTTTTTTTCAAACCTGCAAATAAAAAAAGTATGTTCATTTTAGCAATTGCCTCGATATTGTTAATGGCAAATTGGTTAATTTATATCTATGCGGTGAATTCAAATCAAATATTAGAAGGTAGCCTTGGTTATTTTATAAACCCTTTGTTTAATATTTTACTTGGAGTCATCGTTTTAAAAGAAAAATTAACTAAAGATCAAATTATAGCTGTTGCCATGGCTACAGTAGGTGTTGGAATCATTACCTTAAATAATGGTCATTTACCATGGATAGCTCTTGTTTTAGCTTCAACATTTTGCCTTTATGGGTATTTGAAAAAGTTGAGCTCTGCGACTGGTGCAGAATCGAATCAATTTGAATCGGTTTTATTTATTCCACTGGCTTTAGGTGCTCTTGTGTTTTCTTTATTTTTTTCCACAACTGGAAGTACTGACTTTATAACCAATTCTACAAATAATTTTAACTCAATTCATTCATATACATTTTTTTATGATTTAAAAACATGGGCTTTATTTATAGGCTCTGGAATAGTCACAGGATTACCACTCATCTTTTTTTCTGAAGCCGCCAGACGCATACCTTATTATTTAATGGGTTTTTTTCAATTCTTAGCTCCTACGTTGCAATTTATGACAGGAGTCCTTATTTTTAACGAAGCTGTTACCACTTGGAAACTGATTGGTTTTGGTTTTATCTGGGCTGGGATTGTTTGGCTGATTGCACGCAAAGTTATTGAGATCCGACAAATTAAAATTTCATATATAAAGCAGTAATTGAATCGAATTTATTTTTTTATTCTTACTAAACAACTCTGTTCAAAATTACCCTTGGCAACATACAAATCTTTTTCGTATTGCAATACCTGTAAATTATCTGGCTTACATTGACTTATGACTGCTTCATAATCTTCATCAGTGTTGGGATAACCATCACAAAATGGTTCTTTACACAAAATAAGAATATTGAACTTTTTAAAATGAGGATTCCATAACCCTAACTGGTAAATATCACTTTTTGAGGTCAAAATAGCAGGTATAATTCCACCACTAGCTACAATTTTAGGATCAATTTCAGAAAAAATAAATTTTTTTATTATATTTAATTTACTAAGTTTTTCACTGTCATAATTACAACTTAAATTATCTTTGCGCCAAAAATGAAATAAAGATTCGTATTTTTTAAATCCAGTTAAAAAAGAAATAAAAAAAACACATAAAGCTATTCGACATGTAATTGATTTAAACTTAATTGATATCCAAATAAATAAAGCTGCAAAAGGGGCACCATACTGAAATTCAAAACTAGACGCTAAAAACTGAATTGCAGCAATTGGCACCATACAAAACAATATTGGGTTTAATGAGCTGATATTGTTTTCTTTTCTAATATACAAAAACAATATTAATATTAATGGGAAAAATAAAAATAAATTTTTAATTTTTAAAAAATACTGAATATTCAAATATAAAGCATCTATTGGGTTTTGAATTATACTATTCAATAATACTGTTGCATACCCAACAGTTTGACCTAAAAGTGCTGGCCTGACTTTAAAAATTAAAATAGCTAGTACTATAGAAACAGCTATAAGAATAAATCCAAATAATAATTCATATTTTTTTTCTTTAAGATTTGCCTTTTTTAATTGAGCACTTAGTAAATAGTAAATACCTAACATAAATCCACAAAATGGATAGTACTCTTTAAAAAAACATAAAACTATTATTGCACAAAGAATGTGTTTATACTTTTTTAGCTCTATACTTTTACATAAATAAAGCAAAGGTAAAATGACCCAAGCTGTAGGATGAATAGGAAATAAAACAGCATTCAATGTTAACTGCATTGTTAAAAATGAAAAAGCTAATATATAATTAATACTATCTTTACTAGTAACTAATTTTAATATTAGTATCGATGGCAAGAAATAGGCTAAACACCATTCAAAAAATAAAAGTAAAAAATTAGATTCTCCAAATAGCTTAACTAATCCTGCAATTACTAAAATAATCGGGTCAAAGTGATCATTAAATATTTTAACATTTCTGACGGTTACGTATGGATTCCAAACAGTTGTATTTGCAAGCCTAAATATCGCTTGCTGATAAATACTAAAATCAGTAGCATGCAAACAAAAACTGTAAAGCTTATAATAATTAGAAATTAAAGGAATTAATAATAAAACTAAATAAAATAAATTTTTAAAGGGATTCAGATAAATTTGCCTAAAATTCAATTTAATTTCTTTTCCCATTCATACGCTGATCTACATATAATATCTAAATGATCATATTTAGGTTTCCAATTTAACTCAGTCATCAGTTTTGAAACATCAGCTACCAACGAAGCTGGATCGCCTGGCCTTCGGTTTGACATTATAACATTTAGTTTTTGCTCACAAACACGATTC
>JAYUJM010000146.1:0-1592 GCA_043765175.1 Pseudobdellovibrionaceae bacterium
TAAAAGAAATTTTAAATGTATTCGGAGTCAAAAAGTCGACTTATTATCGCTGGAAAAGTGAAATAAATAAAAAATATTTAGTTGATAAAAATTTAACACTGCACCCATCAGACCGCATAACGTCAAGGTCGCTTACAGAGGCAGAAACGCTGTTAATATTAAAAACTAAGGATGAAAATCCACAGATGCGTCACAGGCAAATACAAGGTTTACTGCAAAAGCAAAATAATTATTTATCAGCAAGTTCGGTTTATAATGTTTTAAAACATTATGGTCTTGTTGAAAGATACGAACGGCGTCCAGCGCCGTGGGATGAGCCGTTCTATGAGATAATTGGTGCCAACATGATGTGGGGTGCTGACTGGACGAAGATGCGCATTGGTGGTGAACGGTGGTATTTACTGACGTTAATTGATTTTTTCAGTCGCAAAATAATATCTTGGAAAATATTAAGAACAGTTGTTTCAAAAGATATTTCTGATTTATATTTAGATGGGCTAAGTGAATTTCATGGAATGCCAAAAGACTGGCCGCATAAGCCCGAGCTTCGCGTTGATCAAGGTAGCCCGAACACATCACATGTTACAAAAAAGTTTTTTAAAGATATAGTTGCTGATTTAAGTTTTGCCAGGGTGCATAGACCGACAGATAATGCACGTACAGAGCGGTTTTACGGAACTATTAAGCAGGAAGAAATTTATTTAGTTGGTGATTATCAAGATGAACTTACGGCCAATGAAGAAATTAAAAAATATATTCAATTTTATAACAATGAGCGTCCACATCAATCGTTATGGAATTTCACTCCAAGCCAGATCCATGAAACAAATAATAAAACTGAAAATTTAAAGGCATTAAAAGAATTAAAAACAAAAAGCTGGACAGAACGTAAAGAATATTGGATTAAACTGAAACAACAAAACACTTCACACTAAATTTGTGAAAAAAGTCCCACACAAGAAAAAACAGCACAGATGCACCGCTCTTATGATTGAAAAATATCGAGGATTGGCCGGATGCAAAAGAGTCTGTATCCCAAATGGATCCAGAGCGATGTACACACTTGAATGCCCTTTTTTTAGAAACACCAATGCCAACCCGACCACATCTTGGTGTACGCCCAACACTTGTTTCGCAGGCGATACAGATTTGGGCCTTAGCGGCTGCTGGGCGACACAAACAACTTCAGCTTGGGGCGGCGAGGTGCAAGGTTACTGTAAGCGCGAATGTCGGACACGCTAACGAAATCCACCTGCTTCCTAGAGGTCTCCTGACCGTTAGGAAGCAGGTGGATTTCGAGCACTCAGAAAGTGCCAATGCACTTTGTTTTTGCAATGATTGAATCTTCAATCGTAAAGATGAAATGTCGCGCGCCAAGTTGATAAAAAACGTGCGAAACCAAACCACCTTTTACCTACCCCTGAAATTCATACGTTATAGAGGGTCGAGTATTTTCATCATGGGCAGCGGCATCTGGACTTGGTGTGCGCCTTAGCGGGCACTCATGCCTGTACAAAGGCTTAAGGTTATGACTAATATGGGTTATGCCAGCTTCGAACGTGCCTTTAGAAATTAAAAGTTTTCACCTTCCA
>JAYUJM010000147.1:0-14565 GCA_043765175.1 Pseudobdellovibrionaceae bacterium
TACCTGGAGGGTGGTATCGATATGGATGCTTAATATCGACATTATACTTATGTGATATTAGAATTTCTTTAGCTGCAGTATAAAGAGAGTCATCACTAACCAACCCAACACTTAAATCAATATCACCTGTTTGTCTTTTTAGCGCTGGTGTCCAGTCTTGAATGTGATACAACTCAAAAACTGAAGCACCAATTATTAATATATTCGAAGATGGCCCCGCTCCAAATAATTTCTGAAGACCTGGCAAAGAATATTCTTTCGACCGAACCCAATTCTGCAATTTTGAAGCATCAAAATTCATACAAAAATCTCCTTAAAATATTTGCACTAGCTATCTGCATTCTTGAATCACCAAATCCTAGATCCCAAATCGCTCGCAAAATATTAGTTTGCCCCAAATTATCTTTATGAGAATAGTGGGTTATAAGCCCCTCTTCTTTTAGTGAAACAGGCGGTGTGGCCAAAAGCCAACTTTTACAACCTTCTTTGCTTCCAGGAATCAGTTTAAATTCTTTCTTCAATTCCATCGAAACCAAAGGTGAAACCCAAATACTTATACTTTCGTCGATTAATTCACCAAATTTTTTTGCTACTTCAATCGGACCCTCTGCGACTTCATTTAAAAAATGCTTATTTAGTTTGGTCAACAACGACTGTGCTGTTAAAGAATTTATAGTTTTATCTAAAGAATAGTAATTTTTTGATATCTTAAAAAAAGAAGTCATTTTTCTTCTTGATGCTGGATTCTCAAGTGCCAAAAACCACCACTCTTGTGAATATTCCAGAAGCTTTTTTTTGCATTCAATTAAATTTTTTACTCCAAGCCTGTGCATAATTTGACTTGCTTTAGGTTGATATAAATCATAATTTTTGCAAAAATGCAGTGTGGAATTAAATTTTTTAAGATCATTATTATTTAAGCGAAACAACAGTTCTATAAAAGCCAACCCATTCGGACTAATTAAATTTGTAGGGCTCAGTTTCACTTTTTGCTTTGATTTCTTAGTCATTTTTTTTAAAAGTTCATTTTTCTCAATATGTATTTTGTACGTATTTGATTTTATAAAAAAATTTCCATTAATATCGATATAGCTTATTTCTTTTTTCTGTAATGTTTGTCGCCTTAATTTTGAAGAATGAAATAATATGACTCCGTCATTTTTATTTCTATGTTGTGAGTATTCATTCGTTGATGTTTCAAAGAAAAATTGAACATCACAGATTGTTATCGAATTATCAGTAATCTGGTTTTCTAACAATAAACCAGCTATCTTTAATTGCTCTAATAGCTTTTTTATATTATCAATGCTGTTCATTATTAAGATAATACCATTATTGTGATAAAATTAAAATCATTTTATCACAATAACTATATCTAATATATGATACTTGAGCTAATATTTATAGAGCAATAGTCCAGACGTTTGCTAAATTTGACGAAAGTAAGGCTATTTAAATAAACTTTTTCGTCTTAACTATCTAAAATTCAACTGCATCTCTGGTTAGGATCTGGCTAAACTTAATTTCTTTTATGTTATTTTCGAATTAAATAATTTTATTTAACTTTTTAGAGTGAACCAAATTTAAAAAACCTTATATATTTGATCCTATGAAAATAATTCCGTTATTGCCTTTATTAGCGTTAACAAGCATTTTACTTCATCGGCTGAAATTCATGTCATGGCTGTTAATATGGAAATGCACGGAAAAGGCATCGGCAATCTATTGTGGCAGACTGTAGAGAACGATCTTCACAATCAAAATATAAAATTTCTAACAGTTAAAACCTTAAGCGAATCAAGGCCTAATTGTGAATATGAACAAACAAGAAAATTTTTTTAAAAACAGGTTTTTTTCCACTTGAGGAATTTAAAACTCTTTGGGGTAATGATAATCCCTGCTTATTTTTGGTTCAAGCGCTATGACTACTATTTTACGTCTCAAATGCTTGCGAAGATATTTTATCCAGTGTCAAAAATATTTTTGACAAAAAACTAATCTTTTTGTTTTAAAATAAAACAGTTCGTTTATAGTGTATGTAAAAACCCCTATTTTCATTTTGATGTCTTTATTTTTTGGTCTTTTTTTTGTAAATAAAACCTAAATGAAGTTAAATAAAATAAATTTACGATTAATTTTTTTTTCGCTTGTCATATTTAATTTTATTTTCTCATGTCAAAACATAAAACCTAAAATTGACGAACAAATCAGAAAAAATCATGCTCAAGAAATTCTTGAAAAAAATTATTCTAAATCACCTGCTGCAAGATTAGAAAACGATCCAGAGCTTGCAAATTACATTCATTTTTATCTTGAAGAGAATGCAGAACAGCTTGTTAGTCACGAAATTGTTAAAACTCTTTTAGAAGAAAGCAAATTGAATCACTATGACCCAGTTTTCCTGCTGGCAGTCATTAAAACAGAAAGTCAGTTTAAACCTAGAGCCATCGGAAATGCAGGCGAAATTGGTTTAATGCAAATAAAACCTGACACAGCAGAATGGATTTGTAAAAAAAAAGGGCTTAAGTGGAAAGGAAAAGAATTTCTGAAAAATCCTCATTACAATATTCAAGTCGGATCATTATATTTCAAATATTTAAAAAATTCTTTAAAATCAAAAGCAGCTTCATACATAGCTGCTTATAACACACGGCCAAACAACTTAAGTCGAATGCCTGCATCGAAAATTCAAAATCATCCCTACTTTGAAAAAGTCTACGGTAATTATTTAAGCATATATAGCTCATTGGAAAAAATTAAAAATGAGAATTGATTTCAACATACATTAATTTAATATTAATCACGCCCAATTTACGATTGCCTGAGTATTTAATTGATTTAACCCCAAGCATTGATTACATCATATATTAAAAAATTGTAACGATTAGCATAAGTATTGAAGCTATTCAGAGGGGTTATATGAAAAATTCAACTTGGTTTTCATTATTGCAAAAAATTGGTCAATCATTAATGTTACCTGTGTCTGTGTTACCCGCAGCAGGCTTACTAGTGGCCTTAGGTCGCGTGATTCAAAATAGCACCTCAGCTGAAGAAAGCTCTGTCATTTTCAAAACTGCTGGAGAAATTTTTTTCAATGGTGGAATTGCGATATTTCAACAGCTCCCCGTTATTTTTGCAGTCGGCGTAGCTATTGGTTTTACAAGCGGAGCAGGAATCGCAGCCCTTGCAGCAGCGGTTTGCTATTTTACTATGGCCAACGTTTTAACAGTCATGACCACAGCTTTAGCTTTAACTTTAAAAATTGATACTGGGGTTTTTGGCGGAATTTTATCTGGTGCTTTAAGTGCATACCTATATAATAATTATCAAAATATTCAGCTTCATCCTATTTTTGGTTTTTTCTCAGGAAAAAGATTAGTTCCTATTTTATCTGCGGGTTCTGCGATTGTATTAGGACTTGTTCTTTCACTATTTTGGCCACCTATTCAGGCTCAAATTCAACATTTCGGCGAGTGGGTTATGAATTCCTGGTATGGGCCTGCGTTTTATGCTGCAGGAAAAAGACTCCTTATTCCTTTGGGTTTGCATCATGTTTATTACCCCCCATTTCTTTACCAGTTCGGAGAATTTACAACAGCAGCAGGCACAGTACTTAAAGGTGAAACAGCTCGTTACTTCGCCGGAGACCCTACTGCCGGTCGATTTATGGCTGCTGAATTTCCATTGATGTTATTTGGATTACCAGCAGCTGCCTATGCCATGTATTTAAAGGCCCCTTTGGCAAAACGTAAAGCAGTTGGTGGCATCATGCTGGCTGCCGCGTTAACTTCTATAATTACAGGAATAACTGAACCCATAGAATTTGCTTTTATTTTTGTGGCGCCTTTACTTTATATTTTTCATGTCTTAGCAGCTTTCTGTTCTGGATTATTAATTTCAACTTTTGATATTCACTTAGGATATACTTTTTCTGCATCGCTAATCGATTGGTTTCTTGGTTACTTTAATCAAAAAAACAGTTTTTGGCTTTTTGCGGTGGTCGGCCCTATCATTGCCGCTGTGTACTTTACAGTATTTTATTTTGCGATTGGACTTTTTAATTTTAAAACTCCTGGACGCGATGATGAGACATCTTCTTCAGATTCACCCAGCAGTGATTCGCTAAATCCACAATCAGATACTGAGATGATTAAAGCCAACCAAGTGCTTTTAGCGCTTGGTGGATCACAAAATATAAAAAGCATTGACGCATGTATTACTCGACTACGGCTAGAAGTGAATGATTCAAACCTTGTTAAAGATTCTGATCTTAAAAAATTAGGTGCATCAGGGACAATGAAAATTTCAAAAAACAGCGTTCAGGTTGTTTTTGGAGTTCAATCTGACCGCCTTAAAGATCAAATTAAAAAAGTAATACAAAATAAAACGGCAACAAAATTTATTTTACAATCACCTCTTAAGGGAAAAATTATTGATTTACAAAATGTAAAAGATAAAGTTTTTTCACAAAAAATTATGGGTGAAGGATTTGCAATTTTACCAACAGAAGGACTTGTACTTTCGCCTTGCGATGGAGAAATTGTAAGTGTTATTGGAACGTCTCATGCCGTTGGAATTTTAGCAAAAAATGGCGCTGAAATTCTTATTCATGTTGGTCTTGATACAGTCAAAATGAAAGGTGATGGATTTAAAACTTTTATTAAAGTCAGCGACCAAGTCAAAAAAGGACAAAAACTGATTGAATTTTCAATTGAAAAAATATTAAGCTTTGGATTAGATACAACAACACCAATCGTTATAACAAATAGTGATCAATGTGAATTTATAAATAAAACCTCTCAAGATCAAATCGTTGATTTTCAATCTATTGTTATTGAATTAAAGAAAAAGTAAAAGAAAAAGGTCAGTATGGAAAAAAAATTAATTATTTTAAATGAAGAAGGTTTACACGCAAGACCAGCCGGTATCTTTGCAAAAAAAGCTGCCGAGTTTAAATCAAATATTCAAATAAAAACAACCACTGCCACTAAAAACGGGAAATCCATCATGAGCTTAATGAGTTTAGGTTTAAAAGTTGGAGATAGTTTTATATTAGAAGCTATTGGCGAAGATGATGAATTAGCTTTAAATAGTTTAGCAGATTTGGTTGAAAATAAATTTCAAATATGAACTCAGAATCAATTCATCTTTTAGGTTTAAGAATGTCTGCAGGAATGGCCATGGGACCTGCCTGGGTCATTGAACAAAATCAAAATAAAACAAATCAATATGTTACAGAAAATTCAACAGCTGAATTAATAAAATTTGATTTAGCATTGCAAAGTGTTGATATTGATTTAGCTCGAATTGAAGAAAAATCAAAATTAGAATCAAAAGAACAAGCTGAAATTATTGCAACTCATCGACTTTTACTTAAAGACCCAGAATGGTATGATCAAATAAAATCTGCGCTTAGTGAATTAAATCTATCTGCACCTAATGCTGTTAAAAACGTGACAGAAGAATTTTCTCAAATGATGCTTAATCTGGATGACGCTTATCTGCGTGAACGAGCTCATGACATTAAAGACATTGGCCAAAGAATAACACGTCACTTAAATCAAGAAGCTGAAATTACACTACTACCTGAAACTGGAAACTTTATTCTTGTCGCTCAAGATTTAACACCCTCTGAGTTCGCATCACTTGATAAAAAACGTGTCATAGGTTTAATTACAGAACAAGGCGGAGTCACTTCACACACGGCGATCATGGCTAGGCTTTACGAAATACCTGCACTGAGTGGTATAGAAAACGCGACTTCAAGAATAAAAAATAATGATTTACTGTTTTTACATGCAGATAAAAGCGATCTTTATATTAATCCTTCAAATTCGTTACAATTAAAATTTTCTGAAAATGTTTTAGATTATCAAAAACAAAAAAATGAAATGTTTAAAATTTTAAAAGCACCATCTTTAACCAAAGACGGTGTTCCACTTTTTTTAGAAGCAAATATTGGCCGGGAATCCGATATGGATTTAGTTCAAAAATATAACGCAGAAGGTGTTGGACTTTTTCGTACTGAGTTTCTATTTTTTGATCGAACCCAGGCACCCAGTGAAAATGAACAATTTGAAATTTATAAAAAAATGGGTCTTGCTTTAAAACCTGCACCCTTCGTTGTGAGAACTTTTGACATAGGTGCAGACAAACAAGTTTCATATTTAAAATGGCCCGAAGAAGAAAATCCGTTTTTAGGGTTACGAGCTATTCGATATTGCTTAAAATTTCCAGAATTATTTAAAACCCAGTTACGAGCATTATTAAAAGCGAGTCATTTCACACCGCTTTCAATTATGTTTCCCATGATTTCATCAATCGAAGAACTTGAACTAGCAAAAGCTCATCTTGAGTTCTGCAAACAACAAGTTTTAAGCGAAGGGTTTAAACCTCAATATAAATTAGGAATTATGATTGAAATTCCTTCAGCTGCACTTATTGCAAATCAATTAGCTCCGCTAGTTGATTTTTTCAGTATTGGCACTAATGATTTGATTCAGTATGTTTGTGCTGTTGATCGAATGAATGAATCAGTTGCACATCTGTATGAAAGTTTTCACCCAGGTGTTTTAAATTTAATTTCACAAGTCATAGCCGCTGGCAAAAAGCACAATATTGAAGTCGCCATGTGCGGAGAAATGGCTGCAGACTTAGATTTAATTCCACTATTGATTGGAATGGGTTTACGTGTTTTTAGCCAATCACCAGCAACTGTTTTAAGATCAAAGAACTTAATTTTAAAATTAAGTTCTAAGGATTGTGAAAATCTTTGGAATCAAATTAGCTCAATCGGTAAAGCACAAGATATTCAAAAATTGTGCTTTGATTTTAGAGCAAGTCAGGCATAACTTTTTGACATTCATTTATAGCTCGTAAATAACTTGCATGACTCCAGCTAAGATCCTGCGCACCAGTCATGTATCCGTTAATTCGGCTAAACTGTTCAGACATTGAACCATCGCGCCCAGCATGAAATAGCGTGCGCTCTAAATAAAGTCGAGCCTTATCTTTTAGGGCCGTTACTATTAATTTAAAACGAATATCATTCTGATTAAGACTTTCATCTTTCAGTAAAGTGTAAGGAGGCATTAGGTATTCATTTAAAAAATCTACATTTAATGAATCGACTAAAATATTTTTTGAATTGCCCCATTCATGAGATAATCGACACTGAAATTGCGCATAGGCCATATTTGCTAAAAACCAAGGGTTTCCGCCTGAAAATCCTAATCCATCATAAACATCTTCAGGATATCGACCAATAAATACAATTCTATTTTTGTTAATTTGATAATCTGAAAAACTGTCTTTCAGCTGCTTAGTTGATGAAATTATTCGTGAATCACTTAAGCCAAATTCTTCCTTTTCAGTTGTGAAGTACAAGCTTGCTAACAATACTGTTAAATCTACGTTAGATTTTTTATGACCCCACCCAGAGTCTTGATTCAAAGTTGGAATTATTTTATTTTCGTCTTTAATCCAAAATGTTTGAAGTTCTTTTTTCATTTCATTTGCAACAGAAGTTAACTTTAAACTGAAAGCTTGATCTCCAACAACTGCAAATAATCGCGAAGCTAATTCTACAGATTTAAATTGAGCTAAACGAGTAAAAAAATGATCGCCTTTCACCTCTTCCCAAACATCAAAAGAGCTTTCACGCCAGTGATTAATTGTAAATTCGATATCTTTTTTAAGTGGTCCGTTAGTATTTAAAATAAATGTTTTTGCAAATTGCAATGAACCATTTTCGATTAATTTTTCTGCCCATAATCCTAAAGTTCTTGCTCGCAAAGCTGGGCCATCGTTTTGAGGTCGTCCCCAAGGGCCGGTAAAAACAGAACCATCAACATTAAATTTTGGTTCACCTAAACTACTAAGACCTGCATTATTCTGAGTCTGAACTTCAAACTGCATCCATTTAATTAATCGATTTGTGGCTAAATTTCTGATTGCAGGATCTTGACTAGAAAGCAAGTCTACATAGCTTTCCATGACTAAAGCGGCGTCACGAACCCAATGAAAAAAATAATCAGGGTCTCGTCTTGAAGGGGATGCAATCACAGCACCTTGCGCAACTTGATTATGTGATAAATTTTTTTCTAAACGAAATAAAGATTCATGATATTGATCTTTTAAACCATCAGCGTAAGCCAATACTGGTAATAAAATGGAATAAAAAATAAACTTCATATATTTTTTCATGGAGCACCCTTAAGATCTAATTTGGTTGTATAATATAAAAATATTATTGATACAGTCAAAACTAAATTATGATAATTTTAATACAAAGAAATAAGTTTAAAACCTGATAAAGCCTGAGTATCACTTTTCACCTGAATAACCTTCATCCCTGCTGCTTGAGCTGCTTGGATGCCTAAAATTCCATCTTCAAAAACAAGACAACCCTTTGGATCCACTTCAAGTTGACTAGCACCTAACAAAAATGGCTCTGGGCTTGGTTTATGTTTATCTGTGTCAGCAGCAGTCACAATGCTTGAAAAATATTTTTGAATATCTAATTTTTTTATAAGCTCGAAAGCAGGCTCAGGAGCACTTCCAGTCACAATGCCCATAGGAATTTTTTCGAAATTCTGATTGGCAATTTCAACAACTGAATCAATGACCTTAACAAACTTGAGTTTCTCTAAAAAATTGGATTCTTTTTCATTCTTTATTTGAAAAGGATCAAGATGCCATCCAAATAATTGATTAAATATTTCTACAGTTTGAAAATTTGGAATGCCTGTATACTTATGAAGTGTGTCTTCCGTTATTTTGCAGCCATGCTTAGAAAGAACTTCTATCCAAGCTTGATTATGCAAAGGCATAGAATCAATTAAAGTTCCATCAAGATCAAAAAGTATTGCTTTGAAAGCAGGGTCGATTTTAAACATATTTAGACTTAAGTTAAAATATATAAAATATAAAATCACTTCTTTTGTTTAAAACACTCAATTTAAAAAATTAAAAATTTTTGTTTTAAAGTATCATTAAAATCGATGCTGAAAATATTATTTATCTATTTTTCAAATCTGAAAAATTATTTAATATTGTTTTTATAAAAATTAATTTAATTGTTTCTTATCTTAAGTAGTAAAGAAACACAACAACAAGGAGAATAAAATGAATACAACTCAAAAAATCGTAGGACTATTTTTAGTCACAATACTTTCAGCTGGAACAGCTATAGCTCAAACATCTGAAGCTTTTGGTAAAACAATCAAAAATAACAGTATCACTGAAATGGAAGTGCAAAAAGCTCAAGAAGCTTGGGGTAAAGCTCTTGTGCAAATTAGTCAAGATTATGAAAATAGCGGTATTAAAAAGGCTACAGCAACTGCAAAAGCTGTAATTGATGCAGCATATGGTTACAACATGGGTCCAGTTTTATTTAAGCCTACACTAACTACTGGCGATCAAACTTTTAGAACAACTCGTGAAGGAGCTTTAGCTTATTTCATTGGCGGCAGTAACAATTTTCCGAATGATTCAGGTTTTGCTTTAAAAGGATGGCAAAAGTATGAATACAAAAATGCTGCAGTTTATCTAAATGGCGATATTGCATTAACAATGGGTAACGTTATGATCACTGACAAAACAGGCAAGGTCACTAAAGTTGATAAAACTTGGGCTTTCAAAAAAGATCAGTTTGGCAAGTTAAGAATAGTGCTACACCACTCGTCCCTTCCTTACACTCCATAATTTAATTTCTGCAACTTAGCATGTGCTGTGATTTTGCAACTCTGCACTTCACCAATTTAATACATCCAGCACATGTTAAGTTAAACTTATTTGATATGCTTTTTTAAAAAAGATTCCATGGCTTGATAAAATTCAAAACGGTTTTCTTCATTTCGAAATCCATGCCCTTCATTTTCTTTAACCATATATTTAACCTCTACTCCACACTTTCTGAGTGAATTCACAATTTGATTCGATTCTTCAATATTAACTCTAGGATCTTTTGCACCCTGGGCTACAAATAAAGGAGTTTTCATTTTATCTGTATGAAAAGCAGGTGAGCTTGCAATCATCATTTCTTTATCTTTTTCAGGATGTCCGACCATTGCATAAAGTTTTTCAAGTTCAGTTTTCCAATATGGCGGAATAGTTTTCATAAAAGTAAATAAATTCGAAACACCCACGTAATCTATGGCACATGCATATAGATCTGGAGTAAATGCAATTCCTGCTAAAGTTGCGTAACCCCCATAGCTTCCTCCATAAATGCATATTCGTTTGGAATCGACAGTTCCTTCAGATATTAAATATTGAACACCATCGGTAATATCATTTTGCATATTACGACCCCACTGCTTATAAGAGCTCGTTAAAAATGATTTTCCATAACCAGTTGAGCCGTGAAAATTCATTTGAAAAACTGCATACCCACGATTAGCTAAAAACTGAACTTCAGGATTATATCCCCACTGATCCCTGGCCCATGGGCCACCGTGTGGGTTTACTATTAGAGGCAAATTTTTAATAACTTTTGCAGAAGCAGGCAGTGTTAAATAACCATTTATAGTTAAGCCATCACGAGATTTATAACTTAACGGCTTCATTGTCGAAAGACGAGCTGGATTTAACCATGGTGTTCCATCAGCTAAAAATGTAAGGCGCTTTAGTTTATCGTCATACAGATAAAATTTTCCGCGGCTTTTATCGCTTGTAGCCACCACAGTAAATAAATCTTCATTTTTATTTTGACTGCTTATTACGATTTCATAATCTCCAAGTTGTTTTTTGATATTCTTATAAAGCGTTTCTGTTTGAGAATCAAAAAATTTATTCTCATTTTTCCAGGTCGTATAATTAGCAGTTGTCAAAACTTTTCTTTTTTTTGAAAAACTTAATCCTTCTACGTCAACGTCTGGATGTGAAAAAATTTGTTTAATTTCTTTTCCAGTCTTTGGATTAATTAATACAATGGCACTTTTATCACGGTTTAGGTTCGTAGAAACATATAAATTTTTATTATCAAATGTGAATAAAATCGGAGTTATATTTTGAGTATAATCAAATTTTAAAATTTCTTTAAACTTACTTTTTTCAAAATTTCTAGTTAAAATTTTTGTGTTTAATCCATCCGATTCATAAGCCACGCGAACTTGACCTTGATGATCCGTAAACCAAGCTTTAATTTGACCAGGATTTTCAGCGACCATATCCATTTTACCAGATTGAACATTTAAGCGATAAACATCGAATATTTCTGGATTGCGTTTGTTCATCATGATTAAGACATCAGTTAAACTTGAGTCCTTTAAATTATCAAAAAGTTCGACTCGAGTTTTTTCAAATGCAGTTAAATCTTTTTCGACACCTGTTTCTACATTTACAGAAAATAGATGAAAATTTTCATCTCCACCAAAATCTTTAGAATAAAGAATCATGGAGTCACCTTTCCAGCTATAATTCGATATATCACGATCTTTCACAAAAGTGATTTGCTTCGGCTCACCGGCTGGTAAGCGATCTGCAGATATTTTTTGAACGAATATATTCATACGATTATTCCAAGGCTTCATCATAGAAATATATTTATTTGATGCCGAAATTCTAAATCGACCTTGGTCTGAATTTTTAAAAAAATCTTTTAAAGGAATCAAATCTGAGTCTGTTTTTTGTAAATACAGATTGGGAAGATAAACAGCTGAAAATATTGACATTTAGAAAGAGCGCGACAATAATTAAGCTGCAAATATTGAATATTTTTTTCATAGGTACCTCGTTTTTTTAAATTTAGTTTTTTTATTATAAATTGAATTTTAAAAGATTTAGTTTACTGATTCACCACCCCGCATATAATTTAGGCTTCTTTTAGTTTTATAAATTATAGTATTAATTACTAAAAATGTTCAATAGACTTTGCTCAAGTAAAGATGTAATAAATATTATCCGTATGAAAAGTAATACCGAAAAAATTAATAGCACCTTCACAAAAAACACTTTCCTTTATTTTAAAAATGCAGAAAAAAATCAAAACAATAAAGACTGGTTTTTAAAAAATAAAGATGTTTATCTTGATCACGTAAAAAGCCCTTTTGAGAACTTGCTTGTTGATATAAATAAAAAAATACAAAAGGATATTCCTGATTTAAGAATTGATTCTAAATTAATTACTCGACCCACTCGTCCAAGCAACAAAGCTTCTGAGGGACTAGTAAAAAATATGAGTTACGCTACAATCACTGAAAAAAGAACTTCATTGTTCGAATGGAATCCAGGAATTCATATTCAGTTTGGTCACGATCTTGAAGAAAATTTTATTGGATGTGGTCTTTATATGGTCAGTGGGCGTCAAATAAGTTTACTCAGAAATGCTATTGCTAATGATTTTGAAACCATTAGTAAAATCCTGAATTCAAAAAAACTTAAAAATGTCTGGGGAAGTTTATTGGGCGATATGTATGTTCGTCCTCCAAAAGGTTTTCGTACAGATGAACCTTACTCGAAATTACTTATGCACAAGCAATTTTATTTACATAGACAATACAAAATTTCAGAAATAAACTCTAAAAGCTTTTCGACTTTAGTCATCAATGATTTAAAACTTATTTTGCCTTTTTTTGAATGGCTTCGTCATCAAGTAGGGACATATAGTCGAAAGCCTAGTGTGTCATTTTAAGTGATGCTATTTTAATATATTATTTATTTAATAAATTTTCAAATGAACTGTAAATTTATTTCAACCAACAACAGGAGAACAAATGAAATCAGTACTAAAAACCATCACCCTTATTACCCTACTCAGTTTGACATTAAATGCAGGAGGCACTGACAAAAATGCCCTTAAAGGCGAACATGTTGATGAATCTAAAGTCACGAATTCGGACATGGCTATTGAAACTTTAAAACTTGGAAACAAAAGATTTCTTGATGGAAAAACACTTAAGCAAGACTATCTTTCTCAAATGATAGCAACAAAAGATGGACAATCTCCTTATGCAGTTATTGTTTCATGTTTAGATTCACGCGTTCCACCAGAAATTTTATTTGATCAAGGTTTAGGTGATTTATTTGTAGCCCGTGTTGCAGGAAACATTGAAAATAACGACATTATCGGAAGCCTTGAATTTGCGACTGCAGCAAAAGGTTCGAAATTAATTTTAGTTCTAGGACATACGAGTTGCGGAGCCGTTGAAGGCGCTTGCAGTAATGTTAAATTAGGAAAACTAACAGGTTTATTATCAGAAATTAAACCTGCTATCAAAACCATTCACAAATTGCATCCCCAAATGGATCAAAAATCTAAAGAGTTTTCTGAGTTAGTAGGCCCAGAAAGTGTTCGTCAAACGGTAAATGACATTCAAACAAAAAGTAAAGTGATTGCTGATTTAGTTAAAGCAGGAAAAGTTAAAGTTGTTGGCGCAATGTACGACCTTAAAACTGGACAAGTTACTTTTCAGTAATAAAAAAATAATCTAAGTACAGTTTAATGTCTATTAAACTGTTTTGATTGCTTAACCCTCTTTTTTTGATAATCTAATCAACGGGGGTTCAAGCATGTCCAAATTCATTCATTTTTTTACAATAATTTTTTCTACATTCTCAGTTGTTAATGCAGGAATTAGAGTTCAAAATCTGCAAACAAGTCAAAACACGACATTTCTAACTCTTGAAAAAGCTCGTCTTGATGACCAGCCATTTTCAAATACAACAACTCCTAAAAGACTTTTTGGTTATTTCGATTACTCATGGGTGAATGATCCATGGATTGATTTAGATAATGATGGATCTACACGAATTGGTTCAACAAATGCTCCTGGAAGTGGAAGTCTTGTTAAAAATGCACAAGTTTTAAATTTAGGATCAAGTTATTTGCTTAATGAATTTCTGCAAATTGGAATTGAACTTCCGATCGAAAAAATTACGACTGAAGACCAAGGAACTGGAACATTTAATGCGGCATTAAACGGTGGCTCAACAACTGGCCTTGGCGATTCACGTTTATTTGCAATTTGGAATTTTGCGAATTTATCTAATACTTCTTTTGCTGTCATTCCAACTGTCTACATGCCCACTGGTTTTCATTCTGCTAATAGTTATTATGCTAAAGCCACTTCATGTGCTAATTGTGATTCTCAAGGTATTGGAGCCTCATCAGGTGGATTTGGAGCTGGAATTAAATTAGCAGCTGATTTATATCTTAGCTTCATGACTATAACTGCTAACGTAGGATTTGATTACCACCCAAAGTCTTTTTTTGAAGGTAAAAAACCAACAGGAGAAATTTATAAAAAAGTTGATTTTGAAAATACGATTCCAGTGGCTATTGGTTTATTTTTTCCAATCTTAGAAAAGTTTGGAGTTAACTTGGAGTATACTTCTAAAGATATTCAAAAAAAGCAAAACGAATACACTCATCCTGGAGAAATTCTTTTAGGATTAAGATACTGGGCCACAAAAAATACTTCAATCCATTTAGCTGGTGGAACAGGAAGCCTTGAAAACTTGGGAGGAAACGATCCAAGATTTATAGCTGGAATAAAATTGCCTCTTCTTATGGATGACTCAGAAAAAATAAGTGAACCAATCGTGCCAGCATCTACAAACTTA